>CALRJJ020000476.1:0-4738 GCA_943367505.1 Flavobacterium psychrophilum
CTGATCAGATCTATGAATTACAGCGAATGAAAGCAACTCCAGCCACTTTTCCGTGCTTGGCGGGCTGCAAGCGAAGTAGTGTTGAGTCAAGGCAGCAATCATTGGTCGCATTCCTTCCATTGAGACTGCTTGAAAATGCGAGTTGGACCAAAGAACACTTTCTTCTCTGTCCTCGTCGCTTCGCGCGAGAACAGCTACCGGCTCGACAGATAATGCTCGAATCGCACCTTCTAAGAGTGCGACTATATCATTCGACAGCGTAACCCCAGGTTTGCCAAGTTTGCAATCGACGGCACAAGCCACGGCACTGTAAAACTTTGCCGAATTAAAGCCCCTATTGGCGAACTCTCTAACGATAGTCTCCAGCTCGCTTAAGGACGTACTTTTCGATCGCCCGACTCCAGTAACTAAATAGGAAACGGCAGTCTCGTCTCGGTTCGGAAGAAATGTTGCCGCCACCCGCAATGCTTTCTCTAGATCAGTCTCAACAAGTTTCTCCAGTTCACGACTTGCTTCAACGACTCCGCCAAGCCTAAAGTTAGATGGGTGAGCCGCTTGTTCATCATCGAGTTCTTCAAACATAGCCTGTATATCTTCAACCGCACTGGCTTTCATCTGCTCTGTGGACATCGGGCTTTCAGCCCAACAGACTTCTGGCTCGGACATTTGCTCTTTGTCGAAGCCTGGTAATGCAGTAGATTCAGCCAGAATGAAATTAGCCAAATCCTGATCACGAACAGCCTCAGGGATAGCACTGAGCAAACGAAGTCGATGTTCTCTCTGCCAAGTCTGGCGCCCATCCACACTATTCAAAACCCCAGCATTTATGTACAACTGCCAAGCCCGAATAACATTTTCAAGTTGCTTAAGTGAATCAATAGAGATCTTGGATGAAATCTCATTTATAAGCGCAATAGTTTCGCTATGTGGATCATAGATACTTCCTACCATAAGCCGCCTTTCGTCACCACAAAGATATGTCAGAGCAAAATCTGGCCTGTCATGAGCTATTGCAGCCATGCCCCAACAAAGTAGTCTATGAATATGCAGCAACTCGCTGTTTGCATTCTCAGCAACAAACCTTTCAAATTGCTCTGGCTCAGCGGCGGCGAACAGCGGCATAATGTCGGCAAAAATTGCAACTAGTGAATACTTCTCCTCCAAGAGTTTTGTGCGCTTCTGCCCAGTCCAGTGCGCCAAATCGCTCAAATAAATACGACGGATGTCGTCTTGTTGCTTACTCAACAACTCAAGCATTTCTCGAAATATTGGCCAGACTGCTTCCATGAATGCGACGGGTGCTCTGTTGGCCACTTCGGGTAGTGCATATCGCTGTCTCCCGTCAATAATCGCAACTACTTCTTTCAACTGCGGATCGTCTTGCATAGCATTATAGATCCAAAGGTAACGCTTAACCTCTGACAGATCCGCAGGAGGAGTGAAATCTCCCTTCGGTTTCGAGCATGCATAAAAGTATTGCTGTTTAAGCCATCGTGCCACAACAAGAGGCGCCAAACTCGGAACACTTTTGGAAATGTCAGATATCAAATATTCAATAAATGACCGATTGAAGTTATTTCGGGAGATTATGACGCCTAAGGCCTCACATAAATCTAGGTTCCATTTTTTTACTTCTCTCAGCACAATAATCGAATATTTGTCCTGATCGGGCACTGAGAGCCAATGACGCTGCAGCAGTGAAACCACGGTCTGCTCACGTAACTTACAGCCAGCTGCAAGTATGCGCGTAGCTAAATCGTGGGTTTTAGAATCTGTCATCAGAATTGGCAGATAGGTTGGCAACAATATATCTAACCATTCTGCGTTCTTACAGAATTGCAATAAATCTAATTCCGAAAAATAGCCAGATCGAATTCTCGGCAATACCTGTGCCTTCTCTACCCCAGTAGGATTTCTTACTTGTGCCATGAACTGAACCAGCAAAGATTTTATGTGATTCCGAAGCTCGTCTCTGGCTAAAAGCTCTATGAGTTCTCTCTCGTAAGTAGCTGAATCACAATTGCGAAGGTAATGCAGACAGCTCCAGATCAGTGGCCGACAATGGAGAGAATCTTGCTGCTCTATAACATAGCTGGAAAACGAAGTCTCGCCATGCACAAAAGTGCGAGCCAAGCAATATTCGAACAGCGTTTGATGCGCAAACCCAATATTATTTTTGTTGTTTGTGAATTTCAGTATTCCAGCCCCAGCTAGTCGCTCAATTGCATTCTTCACGCGGTCAAAGCCAGCAAAAGGCACAAAGAGTTGTTTGCGATCGTTGATGCTTTCGCACAAATTTGAAAGCACTTTGCTGTCTTCGGAACTCACTCGTCTTGTCCATAGCAGTCCGAGCAGATCCATATATGTTCTGACAGTTTCGACTTGGTCCGCGGAATCCCGGAGCAAGTCGACAAAGATATCTAAGTGCTGCGGATTGCACAATAGAGCCACGAAATCGTCAGGCCATTTGGTGCAGTCTAACCCATTAGCAGACAATACTTGAGTAATTTGCTCGCTACTCGGCAGCTCTAATCGGATTTCAACGGCATCAAAGTTAGAGATACGCACATCATACTTTGCATCAAACTCCCTGCATGAAATGATTACGCGCGTATTAGGAAGCAGCTTTACCATATGAACCAAACTCAATACCGCTTGCATTCTGGCGGTTTGCGTATCCCACAACGCGCCGATCGCATCGAGCTGATCGACCAACAGAACTACAGGCTCGGTCTCTGCAATCGTCTTAATGCACTGGGCTGCTCCATACGGAAGGCTCAAGTATTCAGCTAGGCTAAGCTGGTCGTGAACTCCTTTGGGAACGTCCTCGCATTTAATCGCGACAACATGTTTGCCTTCCTTGCCGAGTGCCTCGAAAAGATCTGCTAACAATGCGGACTTCCCCGAACCCGGTTCGCCCACAATTAACATTGGCTTCCCTTCGTTTTTCGCCGCTAGCAGAGTTGCAAATTCCGGCCGTTCGAACCTAGTACCGTCCGCTAAATTGCGCTTCGTGGAAAGAAGTGTAGGCCCGCTTGCCGCAAATGCAGATTTAATTACCGGTATTAGATCCGCTGGAACCGACTCAACCGCAATACTGCGATACATAGTGCCCAAAGGAATTCTCAACGCGCCTTGTAATGTATTTCGAACTATAGAAGGAGTTAAGAGTTTTCCATTTACCGCTGATTTTGTGTACTCTTCTTCAACTTCTTCATCACCGATCTCAACAACTCGTTTGCGCGAAGACGCTTCAATCTTCGCGATCAAGGCATGGGCACAAACCAACAGAACCTGATCGTCAGCGCCTCTAAGCTCAGGCAATCTCCGCAGACTTTCAACTACCGCAGTCAAGGCAGAACTAAAGTCGGGTTCCTCATCACGAATCTCAAGTTTTCTAAGAACTTCGATTATTTCAGATTGCTTATAGCCTCTGTATTTTGCATCAAATATGGTCATAAATTGGCCTAGCGCGCCGTCTGTTACAGCCGAGCTTTTCACTTGCTGCATGAGAAATCGGAGATCGTTCTTATCCTTATCACTAGAAATTGGATGATTGCTCGCAATGACGAATCGCCGCATGCGTGATCCGAAACGCCGCTGTAACCGAGCGAAATTGCGAATCGCCTTAAGCATTGTTTTCTCTGTAGCACGAAACTTGGGCTGGCTGCGTTCTTTGGTTTTCACCTGATAGGCGCTATATGTTCTATCAAAGTGTTTCAAAAGCGCGTCTTCATGAAGCTCACAAAAGATACGCGCATATGCGGGTTCTGGAAGAATTAGAGATACCGCCAGAACTGCTACGCGCTGAGCTTGATAGTGAAATCGTAGTTGCGTATCATCGCCACGATCATCAATCGATAACTCATCTTCCGGATCAAGCTCCAAATCCGCCATCAGTTCATCCTTTTCCAATCTTCGCCAGAAAACAGGATCTGTCGAAGTTTTTGCGGCACTATGAGTACACACTATATCATCGTGACACATCGCAGCGAAGCAGCTTTAGGTTCTTCCGGCAGTTGACAAGATTCGGAAATTAGGCGACAAGATGTATCGACTGCCTGAAAACAGAATTTGAGACAAAAACCTCCCATTCAGACAGCCTGCCGTCGCGCCCAGGTTCAGGTAAAAAATCAATCAATCCAAACGCCTTAACCACTAATGGTGGCAAGCAGACTATTGCCACTTCACCCAAACAAAAAATCACAAACCAACTACCACCCAAACACCGCACACCATCCACAACACTCCACACATCGCCATCTTGCTGCTCAAGCCAGCGCTCATAGTAGACAATTGAATCTGTGGCTTTGGCTACGTCTCCGTCACGCTTGTCCATGTACAGATGCTCAATATTCTTGAGCGAATAGCGGGGCTCGCCAACTCTCAGACCCTGCTGCACCACTCGGTACAGATCCACAAATACTTCATTGCGCAGCAGATTGTCTACTTCCATCTCTCTGGTGCCAAAGCGTCCCATCAGTTTGCGCATGGCTGAGACTTCGTAGGCGGCGTAATGATAAATAGGTAGATGAATTGCATCTGACCTTGTGGGTCGAGGTAAGTGGCTCCGAATAGATACTCTAGGCCGCCTTGAATGTGGGGGTAGCCCTCCATGTCGAACCAGATGTCGTGGGGTGACGGTGGTGGCAAGAGGGCGAGGCCGCGCCTGGAGTTTTCGCTTTGGCTGATTTGCTCATATTTTGGCTTGGGTAGGCCGATGGATGCGACCTGAATC
>CALRJJ020000477.1:0-4734 GCA_943367505.1 Flavobacterium psychrophilum
AAAATCAATCCGACTGGTAAAACGTTTGAAATTAAAATGCTCAATACTCCAGCAGTGACGCCAAAACCGGCGGTGAAGAAAGAGGACGGCAAAGCCCCTTCTTCACCTGAGAAGAAAGGGCCAAAACCGGTTTCTAGTCCTGGAGCAGGCTAGATACGAGTAGTCAATCTCCGTTTACTTAGGTACTGATACCACGTCTTTCTTTGAACCCGTCCACATCTCAATTTCGTGCAGTGGTGGTGGAACTGGTTGGGCGCTGCTCGAATTGAATGATGCACTGGCTATGGGGCCAGCATTGAAATCAGGAAGTGGTGGAGGTATCAGGTTAGAGAGAGCTTGTTCACCGCTGTTAGTGGCACTCATCGCCTTTGCTGGACGAGGATAGAGCGCGGTGACGTCAACTGTTGCCACTGGTGTGTGGTCTCTGCCGTTGCGTAGTGAAAGATACAATTTGCTTGCCGATAGTGCTTTTATCAGCTTCTGAGTGTCTTCCGGAGAAACGGCTACTGTTACAGAACCGGCTGGATTGGCTTGATTTTTTGCTTGTCGTTCGAACATTTGACCGACAGCAACAACCTGTACATCAGACAGTATGGGCGCCACTCTTGTATCAGCACCACTGCCAGCCATGCCGAGAATGTCTACATGACTATCTGGAGCTATGAATCCTGCTACGCCTGAATTGGCATCAACAGCAAAAGTAACTGCTCGCATACCTTCTTTAACATGCGATTCAAAACTGAGGCTGATACCTTGTGGTGCCAGATCGTGAGTCGAGAGAATTTGCCCAGTGCTGACACCGTACTTAACTGTGCGACCTATCGCAATAGTTGAATTGGTGACTGCATCTTGAGGTGTTCTGGCTAGTTCAATCTCCTTTTCCTCAAGAGCCTCTGAAGTGATTACTTGCCCGTCGGCAATATCTTTGATTACATATACAACTTTTGTTTTTGCATTGTTTTTCCTTTCAAGATCTTTGAGTGTGTCGTTGAAGGCCTTGTCGCGGACTGACTCAGAGCTTGTAACCGTGACAGTGACTAGCACCGCCACTCCTATAATCATTAAGAGCATAATTGCTGGTGGGGTGCGCGACAGCATCAGAAAAAGTGTGCGCAAAGGATTGAGGGTCATTTTCGACCTCCTGTGGTGGCGTAAATTTATAAAAATCAGTCGTTCCTGATTTCATCTTGCCTGCTGTGCTCTTCGGCGATAATAGGGAAAACCCTGGGATACTCGCTGGCTCATGTTACGCTTGTGTTACAGGCCGTATAATGGTGATCTCTATATGATGGTTTCGATATGAAGATCTTGCTGGCGCCCTTTGTAAGAAAGAGTTTTGAGGATTAAGAGCATTATGCTGCCACCAAAAGAAGTACCAGACGGTCTGACAGCAATAGAGTATCAGCGTCTTACCATTCGCTATCAAATGTTAAAGTGGCCCAAGCAAATGGCTGCCAGTTCACGCTACAGTATGGCCGCTGCTGGCGACGCCGTACCAGAAGAAACTCGACGCAAGGTCGGAGCTCTGATGGCAGCCTTAGAGATTACATTTACGGTTAATGATGCCGTAAATGCTGTGCGCGGTACCGTCGAAGAAGCAGTAAGGCTGGCCGGTTCTGAAGCTGGTAAGGTAATCGATCGCAATGAAACCCTGGCTAAGGCCAAGCGCAATGTCGGCAATGTTTTTTCTTTAGCAAATGATTTAGCCAATAGTGCTTTGCATAAAGTTGTTGAGGGTGTGGTGCTGCCACGTATCGGTTTGCCTATCGACTATTTGCCCGAGGGCCTATCGCAGTCAGATTATTTAAAGATGGGGGCGCGCTACGAGCAACTTGGTTTTGCTGAACAGGCCCGTTCTGCTCTGGAGAAGACTATTTCTCAGGGCAGCGACACTATGCAAGGCAAACGCGCAAAGATACGACTTCGGACACGTATTCCTCGTGACAAAGTTAGTGATGATGCGACGCGTCGCTATGTTGATGCGTTGAAGCTTTATATCACGCAAGAGATTGTTGATGCTAAAGCTAAACTTGAACTACTTATAAGAGAGTATCCTGATTTCGAATGGCCATATATTCAGCTCGGCCATATTCTTCTTACTGCTGGTGAAGTAGATAGGGCCTTAGATCTGGCTGCTAAAGTTGTACGGCAAAATCCGAACATGATTAAAGGTTGGCTTATGCTCTCAACTATTGATCTGATTTATTGGAACATTCCAAAACTAGAAGAACATTTGCAAAAAATAAAAACGCTTGATCCCGAAAGTCCGGAACTTTCAACTTTCGAACAGCTGCTGGAATTAATCAATCAACAAGGCATGAGATAGCATCTTGCTGATGCAGGCATTGTTTGCTGTTCTTGCATTACTACCGGTGTGTGTCTTGAATTGTATTTCAGCACGGAAATTGAAATTCGTGATTTGGTTAGAATTTCAATCTAAAAATCTAACAGCTGGATCTAGTTAGAATTTCAGTCCAGAGATCTAACAGCTGGACCTAGTTAGAATTTCAATCCGAAAATCTAACAGCGGGACCTAGTTAGAATTTCAATCTAAAAATCTAACAGCTGGATCTAGTTAGAATTTCAATCCGAAAGTCTAACAGAGGACCTAGTTAGAATTTCAATCCGAAAATCTAACAGCGGGACTTAGTAAGAATTGCAATCCGAAATTCTAACACTGACTATTTGAACCATTTACCTCGTCACAACGTTATTAAGAATACACGCTGTTTATGAGGTGCAATCATGAGCTGTCATGGCGATATTCTAAACTTCATCTCCGCCCTCCCCGCTGATGCATGGTTCTCCACCCAACAATTGCTAAATCTAGGCAACAGAGAAGCCATAGACCAGTGTCTATACAGACTTGTTAAATGCGGCTATTTAACACGCATTGCTTGGGGAGTCTTCACGCTCAGAACAAGCAAACAAATCTTTGAACCACTAGCGGTGGCAATGTTCAAAGCAAAAACATTTAAAAAGAATATTTCAATTCACGGCCTCGACATTGCACGACGACTTGGGCTCGTTACGGAAAATAAAGATCAGCAACTCTATAGCGTACACGGCACCAGCAGCTCATTCCAATCTATAAAGCGAGAAATCACATTAAAGAGCTACTCTCCAAGAAAAATAGAACTAGGAGATTCACGTATAGGAGAAATCATAAGCGCACTGTGGTTTCTCGGGGAAAAGAGCTGTGACAATTCAGCAGTACAAATTGCAGTAAGAACTCTCAGCAAGAATGAAATCATAGAACTTTCTCAATCGGCCCATCGCATGCCAGGCTGGCTGACTAAAAAAGTCCGTCTTAATATCAGCTTTCTAACAGGATAAGCTACAGCTCAGACAGCTTGTATCCAACGCCATGCACATTCTGAATCAGCGATGGCACGCCCTCGACATCAATCTTGTTTCTCAATTTCTTGATTGTGGTGCGAATTGTTTCTGGTGATTTATCAGAATCAGCCGTCCAAACACGCTCCAATAAAGTTGAAGCATTGAAAATTTGATCCGGATGACGCATTAAAAATTCTAGAAGTGCAAATTCCATGCGCGGTAGATGCATAGCTACACCGTCAACAGTAAGGCTATGCTTAGCGCTGTCTAGAACCAGATTGCCAGCCTTAAGTATGCTAGACGTCAGAGTTGCAGGCCGGCGCAAAAGTGCACGTACACGCGCTGACAACTCTTTGAGATGGAATGGTTTGGTTAAATAGTCATCGGCACCAGCATCAAGACCGTTCGCTCTATCATCGACTGCATCTTGGCCAGTTAGCATAAGTATTTGGCACGTCCTACCGCTGTCCCGGTAACGCCTACAAACTTCAAGACCACTAAGCCTCGGCAAGTTAATATCCAAAATCACAAGGTCGTACTCATAAGCCATCATCATCTCAAGAGCTTCGCTTCCAGTGGTGACGTGCTCAACCAAGTACTTCTCGAAAAGTAGCCAATCTTTAACTGAACTAGCGACCTGGAGGTCATCTTCTACTATCAAGATTTTCGGCATAATGAGTTCCGAGGGAGCCAAGAGCTGAAATGCTATCATTTGACATTATATCCTCTTGGTTTTTATGCGTTTCGACCTAAAAATAAGTCAGATTGGCTGGATCCTAGTGGGCGTCCCTCTAGCGTTTGAGCTGCTTTTCGTCGGATTGCTAACCTATTCCGTGCATCAGGCCGAACTTGAGATAAAGCGCCAGGAGCATGCCAAAGACATCGTTTACTGCACCAGCTCAGCGGCTACCTACGCCACACAATGTGCTGTAAATGTCGGCGCCTATTCCGTCTCAAGGGCTGAACATTTCAAGGATCTCTACCAAGAGAACAAAAGTCGTACAAAAGAAGCTTTCAATGAGCTGGAAAGTCTACTCACCGCAAGTCGTGACAGCGAATATTTAAGCAAAGCAAAAGAAGCCCGACTAGCAGCTAACGAAGGCACTCTGCTCTTGGACGAAGTAATTGATAGCGTCGATAAAGGCTATGGCAGTCGCAATGTACTAGTCAGCCACGGCAGAATGGCCACGGTGAAAAAGATTATTGACCGCCTGCACTTGAAATTAAAATCAATTGTCCGAGAGCAAACAGCCGAAACAGCCGATAGCCCAAAGAAAGAAGCCGAATTTAGACGACTGACAGAAGTCTTCCTATTTGCAGGAATTGCAGCAAACATATTCATTGCTTTTGCTCTTGCCTTCTTCTTCTCGCGCAGCATTATCAGAAAATTGAGAG
>CALRJJ020000478.1:0-4729 GCA_943367505.1 Flavobacterium psychrophilum
ATTTGAGTATGGGTAGCCTCTTGGTTAAGCTCGAGGGAGTGCATGGTGGCACCGTGGTTGGCCACCTTAGTTCTGGTGCTTGGCTCAAGGCCGAAGACGGCTTGAGAGACGCAGATCCCATTCGTGTGCCAGTCTCTCTTGGCGATTTCAATTTCGCTGAGTTCATGGTTGAGCTGACCAATAAGGCTGTTCTCAATCTTCCAGGGGCAAGCAAGTTAGTTAATTTTAAAACTGATGTCAATGAGCTTATCAACGACAAGGGTCGCTTGATTGTTGCTCGTCAGAAGCAGATTTTCTCGTACCTGTGTTCCCACTGGTCGGAAGAGACTATGGCCGCTGTAGAAGCTATTGGTTATAAGCTTCCTGCTGCCAGAGTGACCAAAGTTTTGCTCGCAGCCGGTCGCTGGAATGCCGTAGTGGAGAAAGCTAGCGACAAGTTAGCTGGCCGTTTCACTAAGCTCTCCAAAGATGAGATTCGTCATCAGGTTATGGCGGTGGGCGAGCGCTTCGGCGGTGAGATTAAGGGGCCAGCATTTAGAAGTGAACTTTTGCAGCAATTGGCCGCTTCAGAGTTGGCTCGCTCTTCAACGGTTCCGGTCAATGTAGCTCAGTCTGTTTTAGCCAAAGTTATGGCGGGTGTCAGTGCTGCTGATGCTGTCAAAGAGTTGGTGAAGAATGCAGTAGCGGTTGATTTAGCTCTGTCTATTAAGAATAAACGTCAGGCCGCTATGGGCTTTATGGCCGCTACCGCTGATGAGATTGGCATGGCTTTCCAGCAATTAGCCCTGCAGCCAGCTTACGCAACCCACAGCGCCGCTGATTCCGGCATAGATTCGATAAATGAGGCACTGGCCCTGCTATCAGCCACCGACATGGCCGATACTATCAAAGCTTGCGACCTTGAAATGGCAGAACTTTAGGTGAAAATGGGAAATTGGTAACGCCATAAAGGCCTTGCCAATTTCCTGTTTGGCCCTAAGTTCGGTACAATCGGCAAATGCAAGCGAGCCCGAGTTTAGTTGACTGTCAAAGTTGTGGAGAGCAAAACGGCTCTGATATGGCCTTTTGCCTGAATTGTGGCAAGGTTTTGTCGTCAAGTGTTCAGGCCCAGCGCGATATTCAAGGCGTCAAGAAGAGACAGTGCAAGAGTTGCGGCCGAGCCGATGAACTCAACAATCGTTATTGCATCTTTTGCGGCGCTGACATCAAGACCTTTGTAGCTAAGGCTGCTAATCCTGAAGCCCTGGCACGTTTTACCAGTGAACTGTCTCAGTTTGAGGCTGGGCCGGCCGAAGCTTTGCTTCCTGGCGATTCGGCTGAGCGTCCGGTGCAGATTAGCTCCACAGCGAGCCAGACTAGCCCAACTGTTTATAAGACCAAGCCTGCCGGCAAATCAAGCCATGGTCCACTGGCTGTGGTTAGCTTCCTCTTGCTTGGTTTGCTTTCGGGTTCGCTATTAGCCTACTTGTTCAACGGCCCCACTCTCGCCGAGGCCTATAACATGCTCAATGTCACTTCACAGAAAGAAGGCCTGCTGATTTTCACCAAGCAGCCGACGGTGCGAGTGGTGGTGGAATCTAAGGATAGAACGCACTACACAGTAGGCCAAACCAATAAAGGCTCTCTTGTGATACCAGATATCGAGGCTGGTTTCCACCGCATTATATTGACTGTTCCTGGCAGCGACTCGATTGTAGAAACTGTTGACTTGATAAAATCAAAATTGAATGTCTTAGGCTATGAGAAGAAAGTAGATGCCACCGGTAAATTAGGGAAATAAGATGACCGCCGCTGAGATCAACTGCCCAACATGCGCCCGTGCTCTTCCTGCCACGTCAAAGTTTTGTGGCTTTGATGGCACCGATTTATCGCTGGCAAAAGAAGGCCAAGCCTCGCGCAAGGTCTGTTCTGTTTGCGGCCGTTTCTACCCTGGCTATGCTAGTTTTTGTGCCTTTGATCGCAGCTCTCTGCAAGTGATGAAGACTCAACGAGAACTTAATCAGACTAGCTCTGGAGAATTTGATGGCACTCAGTCGGTAGAGACACAAATTGTGCCAGTTCTGCCACCAGCTACAAGCACTGCTCAAATTGCTGCTGATGATCGTCTGCTTGGTGCTGATAGCGAGGCACCTTATTCTGACTTGATCGGCAAGACTATCGACAAAAAATATCTAATTCAATCTGTGCTCGGTGAAGGTGGGATGGCTGTTGTCTATCGCGCCCACCATGTGCAAATGGAGCGCACTGTTGTAATTAAGGTTATGCAGGGCTGGCTGCTTTCAAATCGCAATTCAGTGGAGCGCTTCGAAAGAGAGTGCAAGCTAACAGCAAAGCTTAACCATCCTAATATTGTCTCGGTCTATGATGTTGGCTTGATTAACGGCAAAGAGCCTTATCTGGTGATGGAATACATTAAGGGTGAGTCACTGGCAGACAAGATTCATAACTCTGGCGCATTGCCCTATGCCACTACTGCTAATATCATCATTCAAATTTGTCGCGGCCTGCAAGAAGCCCACACATCGGGAATTATTCACCGAGATCTCAAGCCCGATAACGTTCTGCTACAACATAAATCAGACCGCCCAGACTGGGTCAAGATCGTAGATGTTGGTATTTCAAACTTTGTCCATGGCAGCAAAAAGCTGACTAAGACCGGCCGAATGGTGGGCACTCCCGAGTATATTGCTCCAGAACAGTTGAAAGATCGGCCCATTGATATGCGTACCGATCTTTATGGTATCGGCATCATGATGTTTGAGATGCTAACGGGCCGCGTGCCATTTGATGGCGAAAGTGCCGAGTCTATTCTAATGAAGCACCTTCTTGAAGATGCGCCAACTATGGCTGAGGTGCGTCCAGAGCTGGCCGAAAACAATCTATTCCAGCCTATTGTTGATAAACTGCTGAAGAAGAACCCGGACGACCGCTATCAAACCGCTACAGAGCTCAGGCTTGATGTAGAGCACGCCTTGAATGCTGTGCTTCTGAAGAAGGGCGCCTCTTCCTAATTTGATGTTGGCTGGTAGTTAGACATTCATGAATACTTTAACGAAACTAGCTCTAGCTAATCTTGTCGCCGCCAGCGCTTCAATGTTTGCTGGCCTAGCTTCTGCCCAACCCAGCTCATTTTCTCTACCGAGCGGACCTAGTCCAATGCCGCAGGTGATGCCAGTCTATAATCCAGCGCCTGTCACTCCTGCTTTCCCGGTGCTTCCCGTTCATGGCGGTCGTGAGACTGTCCCTTTGATTCCCACTGACTACACCAATTTCAGTATGGGAATGTTCAATAGCACCGTAAGCATGCCTAATCTAAATCCGGGCACAGCGGTGCAGAAACTTTCTGGTGCTTTTCCTAGTCTTGATCAACTGAAACAAGATGAAGAAGGCATATTGGTAAGAAGTCTTGAGAATGCTCGTTTTACAAGGCCTAGCCTGGCATCGGTCAAGCTCGATAGTGGTTCAATTTTGGTATCTGTGCGTAGGCCATCTCGTCTTGGTGTTATTAGCACGCCGCAGGGTGATGTGTCTGTTTCTGCTGACGCCGATGTCATTGTCACCTATAACGATGGTCTCTTGCGGGTGCTCAATTTGACTGGCCATGGTGAGGCGGTAAAAATCAAAATACATGCATCAAATATCAGTGCCAAAATTATTAGCTCCAATTCTGGACCCGACCAAGAACAAGCTAAAGGGCCAAGTCACGAACCGATAGTGAGCCAGCCAGTGGCTATCGCTGTAAAAGTTGGTCATGAGATAGTTTCCAGCGACCATGCCTTAACTAGAGGCGACTTGCATCCACACGACGGTATTGCTCGTAGACGTTTTGGTTTTGTTGAATCTAATGTCTTGGCTGTTAGTGAGTTCTCTCTTGAATCTGTTTTGAATAGTTCTGATCTGCTGGTTGATTTGTGTCAGAAAACCAGTGGCTTGAAAGAGCGAAGAATCATGGGTGATCTTTCTAAAATGGCTGCAGTTCTAAACTATATGAACGGTCAGCAAGGTTTTGTCACTAACAATAGTAATAACAATGAAAACAAATAGGACAAAGCTTTGAAATTGCAGGGTCTATTATCGGTTTCTCTAGCCTTCTCGCTCGTTCTGGCTGAGAGCTCTTGTCTTGGAGTTCAGGGTAAGACTACGGTCATTCCGAAAAATTCGCAGACGGAAAGCTCGTCTAAGCCCTCTGATAATTCAAATGGCAGTGCCTTGTTTAATTCGCCCAACGATGATCAGAGTAGTGCCGGCAGTAGCGCTAAAAACGAGAACATTGAGGACCTAGAAGGTCAACTAGCAAAAGCTCGCTCGGGAAAGCCAGAAGTGCAGGCGCGTGCTTTATTTAATTTGGCCAAAGCCTATGGTGAAGCGCGAAAATTTGATCAGGCAGAGCAGTATTACCGAGAGGCTCTAGCAATTGATCGCAAACTGGGTAAACCCTCTGATATTTTCGAAGATATTGTTAGCATTGCTCTGGTACAGAGTTTTGCTAAAAAGTTTGACCTGGCTGAAGCTACTTATTTAGAAGCTCTGGCTGATGCTAAGGCTAATAACAACGAGCAGTGGATAATTAGATTATCAAACGACCTGGGCGCCCTGTGCATCTTTAACAAGCAGCTAGATAAAGCCGAGCAATACTATGTGCAGGCCCGAGACACCGCCAAGCAAAATTCTGATTTTGTCGGTGAAGCTCAGGCCAGACTAAATCTTGGCCTGGTTTATCAGCGAGCTG
>CALRJJ020000479.1:0-4722 GCA_943367505.1 Flavobacterium psychrophilum
ATGTTATATAAATCAAGGCCTGAGCAGTCCTGGCGTAAATTATTCCTGGTGCTAAGCACCTTTTCAGTAATTCTTACCTATGCCATATATTCACAGTGGTATAGACAATCACCAAAGATTTCAGAGTTCAATCCACCTGCCGGTTGCGACCAACTGAAAGAGAAGCTCAAAGCACACAACCAACGCATTTTTACATTGCGTGGGCTAGCAGCTGATGCTGGCGAATATCCACCAAACTTGAGCCGACTCTGGGGAGTGGACAATGCATCTGGCTACGAGCCCCTCATGCCGAGGCGCTATATGAAGCTTTTAGGCATTGCTGAAGGGGGATTTCTACAACCGCCCTGGCGCATCAAATCCCAAGACCGCTCCTTTGATATTTGCGCTGTGCGCTATTTATTGGCGCCAGCAGATGCCTTTGGTGGGCGGGCCTTTGTTGAAGGTGCCTGGAAATTCTGGAAGCTAACCAGTCAAGAAAATGGTGTCCTCTGCTACGAAAATACTCGCGCTCGACCACGCTTTTATATCGTGCCGGAGCATAGAGAAGTAAGCGAAAAAGAAGCTTTTGTCGCGATCAAAACCAGCGCACTAAAAGACGGTGAATTATTCGATCCAGAATCAATGGTTCTAATTGAGAGCGAAAGTATAAGTGAACGCGAACGCGAACGCGCACGCGCAAGCGAGATTGAAAGCAAAACTGAAAGCAAGAGCGAAAGTTCACCAAGCCAGCCAATAGCGTCGGTAGAAACTAGAGGCAATCCTGATTCCATCAGCACCATTGCCGTAGACAAACTAGGCGATGAGCAGATTGAGCTTTCCACCGAATCAGATTTCAACGGCTATCTCGTGGTGGCAGATCAGTACTATCCGGGTTGGCATGCTTCGCTAGATGGCCTAGACAAGCCAATTCTCAGAGCCAACTACATACAGCGGGCAATTGCACTACCTGCAGGAAAACACAAAGTAGTTTTCTCCTACAAACCAGAGTCATATCGCATTGGCTTACTGATTAGCTCAATAGCTCTTGGTCTTTTGGCTCTGACTGCGCTTATTGGCATAGTCATTGCCAGGAACAAGAGCAAATAATGCCCTAGCCAAAAGCTGCCAGGGGTCTACTAAGGTTGTTCAATCACACAAACGCATATGCACTGTCCGGCAACGGCACATAGCAAAACATGACTCATTTTCACTAGGAAAATGAGTCATGCTTGGAAAAGAAAAAATCAGCTTACCTGAACCGAAGCCCTAGACTGAGTCTAGTTCTGACCCATAGAAGGATCTACAGGAACTGAATAGTCAACGCCAGCTAAGCCAAAACCAAAGAGCTTGAGAAACTCAGAGCGGTAGCTTTCATAATCAGAAATTTGCTTGAGATTTTCAGTAGTCACTTGTGGCCAGAGGGCATCTACTTTCGCCTGCACATCAGCTTCCATTTCTTTGTCGTCAATTCTGATGCGACCAGCGGCGTCTAGATTTGGTTTAGCACCGTTATAGAGATTGGCAGCAAAGAGTCGATAGATTTGTTCAATGCAGCCTTCGTGTGTATTCTTCTCTTTCATTACTTTGTAGAGTAGTGAAATATAGAGTGGCACCACCGGAATGGCTGAACTTGCTTGAGTCACCAATGCTTTATTGATTGAGACATAGGCCTTACCACCGCTAGCGGCAAGTTCTTCATTGAGCTTCTTAGCAGTGGTCTCGACATCGAGCTTAGCAACGCCAATTGAACCGTCGCGGTAAATCGGCCAAGTCACTTCTGGTCCAATATAAGAGTAGGCAACGGTGATGGCACCATCAGCCAATACATTGGCCTGACGCAAAGCATCAATCCACATTTGCCAGTCTTCACCGCCCATTACTTCTTTAGTGTCAGCAATTTCTTTTTCATTGGCTGGCTCAATACTGATTTCTTTTACTAGCTCTTTGTCTGTATCGAGAGTCTTAGCAGTAAAGGTATGTCCAATTGGTTTCAGTACTGATTTGAAAAGCGTTTGGCTTTTCGGATGCATACGCTGAGGCGAAGCCAAACTGTAAACAACCATGTCGACTTGGCCGAGATCTCTCTTGATTACCTCGATAGTCTGAGCCTTGATGTCGTCTGAAAATGCATCACCGTTAATACTGTGACTATAAAGACCAGCTTCTTTAGCTTTGCTGTCAAAAGCCAGGCTGTTGTACCAACCAGCAGTGGCAGTCTTGCCATTGGCTGGTGGTTTTTCGAAGTAAACGCCTACTGTGGCAGCGCCGCCACCATAAGCAGCACTGATGCGGGAGGCCAGTCCGTAACCGGTAGAGGCACCGATGACAAGTACCTTTTTAGGAGCATCCTTGATTGGCCCCTGCTTCTTCACATAGTCAATTTGCTCTTGCACATGGGCAGCACAACCCACAGGATGGGCGGTTATGCAAATAAAACCACGGATACGCGGCTCAATCACCACAAGATTCTCTGTAGATGTCATGCTCACCTTACTATTCTCCATATTGCAAGAAGCAGATCTTCGCCTGTGGCCGTGCTTGCTGTCAACTGTAACTAGCAGCAACATTGAGGGAGTGAGAATGTTTAAAGTGCTAAAGTATTACCGTTAGTCTAATTTTGAACCAACGAGGTGCACAACATGCATCTAGACGTGGTCCTTTTGTCGCGCCTACAATTTGCGCTGACTTTGATGTTCCACTACATCTTTCCGCCTTTGACCATTGGTCTTGGCTTACTGATGGTGATTGTAGAATGGCTCTGGCTCAAGAGCAAAGACCCCTTCTACAAATCGATGGCGCTCTTTTGGACGAAACTCTTCGCAATCAACTTTGCCATGGGCGTAGCCACTGGGCTAGTGATGGAATTTCAGTTCGGTACCAACTGGGCGATTTATTCCCGTTTTGTCGGTGACATATTTGGCTCAGCCCTGGCTTCAGAAGCTATTTTTGCCTTCTTTCTTGAATCAGGCTTCTTAGCTGTTTTAGTTTTTGGTTGGGATAGAGTTAGCCCCAAAATGCATTTCTTCTCTACCTGCATGGTGGCGCTAGGCTCGCTTTTCTCATCGGTCTGGATCACAATCGCCAACTCCTGGCAGCAAACTCCAGCTGGTTATCACATAGTTAAGTCGGCCAATGGCTTCTGGCGAGCCGAAGTAACCGACTTCTGGGCCATGTGTTTCAATCCATCAATGGTGCACCGCATGCTGCACGTTTGGCTGGGTTGTTTTATTTTGGGCGCATTCTTCGCCCTCAGTATTGGCGCCTTCTACATACTAAAGAAACAACACACTGCCTTCGCCAAGAAAACAATCGAAATATCACTGGTGTATGCCGCCGTAAGCAGCCTTGCCATGCTGGGTTCTGGTCACTTCCAAGCTGACGCGGTGGCCGACAACCAGCCAGCTAAGCTAGCAGCCTTCGAAGGTCACTATGAAACCGGCAGCGGTGGCACACCACTTTATGCCTTTGGTTGGCCCGATGACAAAGAAAAGAAAGTGAAATTCGGCCTGGCCATACCTGGCATGCTGAGCATGCTAGTGCATGGCAATTTTACTCAACCAGTCACTGGCCTCGATAAATTCCCCAAAGAAGACAGGCCGCCAGTCTTTATACCGTTTCAAACCTATCATTTGATGATTGCACTGGGCATGGCCTTCATCGGCCTTTCTCTGCTAGGTTTAGTGCTACTGAAATTCAATCTTCTCTTTCAGCAACGTTGGCTTATGTGGCTTTATGTCTTTGGGGTATTAGGCGCTTACACAGCCAATGAAGCAGGCTGGATAGCGGCCGAAGTAGGTAGACAACCCTGGGTAGTATATGGCCTACTGAGAACCAAAGACGGTGTCTCGCACTCAGTGACAGCAGAGCAAGTACTCGGCTCTATGATCATGTTCGGCATACTCTATAGCTTTCTCTTTGTCGTTTGGGTGATGGTGATGAACACCCGCATTCAAGCTGGACCGCCAGTGGTAGCTGACATAGTCAAGGAAGACGAAAAGCTTGCCCCCATGGCAAAAAAAGGTGTGGGTCAGTTCATGGCCGTAATTGGCAATCTTTTACAACGGGGGCCAGCTTCTCTTTCGGAGACCTGGCGCGGACCAGCCCCAACTGAAGAAAGTAAGAAAGAAGAGGACAAACCATAATGGATTACTCTTTAAATTTCATTTGGTTTATTTTGCTTGGTATTTTGCTTACCGGTTATGGCATTCTTGATGGCTTCGACCTCGGCGTCGGCATACTTCACCCCATTGCCAAAACCGATGAAGAGCGCCGGCTAATCATCAACTCCATAGGTCCACTGTGGGATGGCAACGAAGTCTGGTTAGTCACTTTTGCTGGTGCTCTTTTTGCCGCTTTTCCTGACGTATACGCTCTGGCTTTTTCAAGCTTCTATACAAATTTGATGATCATTCTCTGTGCCCTAATCTTTAGGGCTGTCTCGATTGAATTTCGCAGCAAACACCCGGCTAAGTTCTGGCGTCAATTCTGGGATGCTTGCTTCTTTCTCTCCAGCCTTAGCGCTTCTTTCTTATTTGGCTACATTGTCGGCCAGCTCTTTTTGGGCTTGCCCATCGACGGCCAGCTTGAGCTGCACAAAGAAAAAATGTCGGTACTTGAATTTTATCCAGTTATTACAGGCCTCTTAGCTGTTGCCACCTGTGCCATGCATGGTTCCATTTTTCTCTATCTTAAAACCGAGGGCGAACTACAAGAGCGCATTCATAACTACATTTGGCATACCTA
>CALRJJ020000480.1:0-4720 GCA_943367505.1 Flavobacterium psychrophilum
TGCCTAGCACCACCTGGATACGTTTTATCGGCTGGATGCTGCTTGGCCTAATTGTCTATTTCGGTTATTCGAAGAGTCACAGTCGCCTGGGCAGGTCCTAATATCAAAATCTTGCAAAACTGGAATCGTATATGACAAACAACCTAAAAAATAGCCCTCGAACTAAAACCGTTCCTAGCAATCAGCGTCAAATCATAGCTATCGGCGGGTCACTGAGCAAAGTGCCTTCTGGCTGCGGTCAAGAGCGAATACTTGAATATTTATTCGACCTGCAGCCCCAACGAAAAACTCAACGCATTCTTGTTATCAACACGGCCACCGGCGATGCCAAAAGCTCAGAAGACTTCTTCTACCATAGCTGGAACATGCTAAAGCGGCCCTGTAGTCTTTCCTTTCTCAATCTCTTCGGCCGAACACCGCCTGACCTCAAAACTCTGCTGCTAAGCCAAGACATCATCTTTGTCGGTGGTGGTAACACCAAAAGTATGCTGGCAGTCTGGCGCGAATATGGCATCGACAAACTTCTGCACCAGGCCTGGAAACTAGGTATCGTTCTGGCTGGGTCAAGTGCCGGTGGCATCTGTTGGTTCGATAGTTGTCTCACCGACTCATACGCCGAGTCTTACACTAGCCTCAAATGCTTAGGCATTCTCAAAGGCAGCTGCTGCCCTCACTATGATGGCGAAATTGGCCGGAGAGAAACCTACCATGCCATGGTCGAATCACAAGAACTAGCCAATGGCTATGCCATTGACGAAGCCACCGCAATACACTTCGTCGGCAAGAAAATACACAAGGTGATTTCAGTCAGCACAAATGAGTATGCGGCTGCTTATTTGATCACCAAACAGTATGAAGGCGTTAAAGAAATCACCCTCCCGGCTGAAAGACTTTACGCCTGTAGTCAGTAGAGAAGCGAAGATTCTCTACCAATCAAAATCGAATCTACTCATCACTGCAAGTGATGACTCTTATATTGTCCTGTCGCTAATCTCACCGATGAGTTTGGCACAGGGCTAACCAATGTTTACTCGGAGAATCGTTATGATCGAGAAGATCGTAAACAGCAACAAGGCCTTAACTGTGCTAGGAGCCAGCTTGTTTCTTGCTGGTGTTGCGCTCGCTATTGTTATTGGAAAGATTGACTCACCGGACACCGATGAGAACGTGCCACTAGCTCTATTTTTTGGTTGGACCGGTATCTTGGCTCTAATAATGACCTGGAGTCTTACTCTCGAGCGCATTCAGATTTGTCTTGGCGCTATGGTGTTGACGACAATCTCGTCACTATTCGGCATTGAACTTATAAGCGTAGCAAAAGACTTCGCCTGGCCCCTGATTGGAGCCTGGTCGCTCTGCGTCAGCGGAGGCTCTCTTTTAGGAGCGCTGCTACTTGCACGAAAAATCTAAACTATCGAACTTTGCTCGGAGACTACCATGAAAAAGTACTATGACAGTGCCGTGTTCAATGTGCACACAAGCTTTGCTATCAACCCAGAGCGCATTAGTGTAATCGAATCACTCTATCCAGGCTGCATAGAAGTGCACTTGAGCAACTATATCTACAACAGTCGCATCACTCCAGCTGGCGGCGCGGGACTCGCCATCGCTGGCGATGTCGCCTCTGTATCAGACGGGTCAAGACTATATGGCCGCCTGGCTCTACTCTCTGGATTCTTAGAGGTATTCGAGGTAGCAAGCAATTACGACGACGTAGTTGTGCTGCGCCCCACTGGCTTAGGTCTAGGGATTAACTGGAAACTCTTTCAAGAATTCACAGAGCGCAAGAGTTCAAAGCAAAAGCTGCAAAAAACCTGGCAACGTTCAGCCCAAAAGCACCTGCACAAGGCTCGTAGTCTTATACAAAAGCAGACAGGCAGCCTAGCTGGGCAGATACTTTCTGACAACGGTCCCTTCTTTCTCCGCGAGCGCACTAAGGTTTGCTCATCTGAAACAGCCATTGCCGCGCACACAGTAGAACAAGCCAAACTTGTCGCCCGCAGCCGCATCAACGACCTAACGCAAGAAGGCTGGGCCTGCGGAGAAGAGTCTTGTCTCCGAGGAAACCGGCAAAAAGCCTCAGACAGCACGGTTGCTTGGCTCTGCCAGAAGGATGAAACAAGCAAGTGGCTGAGCATTCGCTGTGGCACAAACAACTAAACTTCTATTTTTAACACCCCCGTGATGTGCGCCTAGCAATAGGCGCCGATCACGGGAACTAACATGTTATGCGTAATTTTTAGTCGCTGTTGCCATTATTGAGTTGGTGCACGATCTTTTGTTAAAGCCCCGACAACGCCTGCATTGTTTTTTCTACAATTATAATCGACCGGTCGAATAGCAGTAATATGCAATAGAGATGTTGTTCCAATTTGACTCACTTAAACTGTAATTTTCTCATGCGCCTTTTCAGGAGGCTTACTCAACTTTTTTGAGCGCAATGGAAAGCTCCGTCAAACTAGATCTAGATTGCCACACATTGGACACCCGTCGCTCTTAGTATAAGGTCAGGTGGCAAGAAGAGGTAAAGACAATGCTTGGCATAGATCCCGTTCTTCTCTTCGACCTAGCCCTTTGCCTGGTGGCCGCACTGTGTCTAGACAAGGTGCGACTATAGCGGCCACAACTTATTAATTAACAGGCAATCAATGTCCTAAAAGTTCCTAAACTTACCTCTTCCGTCTCCCCGCACACTGGAATGGAAGCATTGACGAATTTCGATGCTAGCAGGTGAGCCATCAGGCAAAGCGGTGAAAGGTGCAGACTGATTTACTGCTTTTAGAGCTGCCTCATCAGCATAAGATTCACGGCCCTTTCGCCCTAAGCGCACCGCAGAGCGCTGGCCACTGCGATCGACTTTGAAGAGCACCATAGGTTCATCTTGCGGAATACACTTAGGTGGAAACCAGACTTTTCTGATGCGCTGCTGAGTATCTAAGGCCCAGGGCTCTAGGTCTACATCTCTCAAACAGACCGAAGTCTGGGCGGCTGAATTAGACAAGCAAATACGAAGCCATACTGACTGATGAGAAAAAGTTGACGGTGAAGGCAATTTCTTCAAGGCAATGAATAACTGCCGACCGGCGTCCTCACTACTCAGCTCTGCCTTTGGCTCATCCACGACTTCCATCCTACCGAGCAGATTCTCACTTATCGGACTGATCGAAGCAGAAGCAACAGACACTAAGTCGATACCGCCATTAGTATCAACCCTAACATCTAGCGCAACCGGTTGGTCAAACTCACGCCTATCCTGCCATTGCTTGCGCAGCAAAGAATAGACCGCTTTACAGTATCGTGTCTTGGGTCCTTCAACAGAGCGTGCACTAACCAACTGATTGGTCACGATCAGCTGAGTACAAGAATAGGTAATAATAGCCACGAACAGTCGTCGAGCAAAGTTCATATAGTTCTCATTGTCACCACAACTCAGACACGCTGAGCCACTAAATTCAACAATATAGCATCATCGAAACTCGTAAGGGAGCTCCACAATGGTCGTCAACAACCCAGCTTTTCAGCAATTCTATCCCCTTCTTCTAATTGGCTTCGTTCTGCTTGTATTGTTCTGCTTCTATAAAAAATAGCACTTACTACCATGCCACAAAATTTAAATCAAAAATCTAAAAAATGCGTCCGCTGCAAGAAAACAGACCAAACAGAATTTTCGACCTGTCGCTACTGCGGCACTCGCTATGACGCTGTACCGGAGAAAGCCGAGAGACCTGGCATTGATATTGGCGCACTATTGCGTTCCCCCATATTTCTGCTCTCAGTCTGCGCTCTAACCATGTTTGTCGGACGTCCCTTGACCGACCGCCTCACCACTGATGCAGCAAGGCAGGTGCTAAAAGACACGAAGCACTCACTGCAGGATGCTAACGTCAAGCTAAACGCCACTCCATTCGATGTGAAATCGCTGACAAAGCGAGCAGAAGCAAACCTGACACTTTGCCGACCAGATAGCGCGGTGGCCGACTACAGTGCGGCTATTGAGATAGAACCAAAATCAGCCGCCCTCTATCGCAAGCGAGCCACTGCCTACGAGGCCTGGGGCAAACATGGCGAGGCGAAAAAAGACCGTGAAATGGCTAACTCACTAGATCGAAAATAATTTTCTTACTCTCTACACCGGCACAACTTAGCCACAGAGAAAGCGTAGGATATTTTTTGTCAATGGGAACACCCCCACTCACTTACAAAAAATAGCCAATGCAAAAACATTTTGACAGCGCAATTTCGCAACCACAGGAAGAGACAAAGCAGTCTTCAAACTTTGACATTGTCTCGCTCTACAGCGACCTAAATCAGGACCAAAAGAAGAGCCAATGGCACAGTGGCAGTGACAACACACTAACAATAACAACCGACAGAAACCAGCCCAAAGCAACAGATAGCCGAGACAATCTAGCCCTTGATGCTGCTCTAAAAATTACCAACAGTAACGAACAAGCCGCCTTCAGAGCCGACATGAAGACCTTCGAAGAACGACAAAAGAAAGGCGAAATATCGGCAGATGAAGTCTCGAAAACTTTCAAGTCGGTTGATCAGCTTCTCAATAGCGAAGGTGGCAAAGTAAGCGCCAAAGACCGTCTACTGCTTGCGCAAAACTTCATGCACCTAGCAGCTCATCCATCGGAATCGGACCAGGGCATCTATGACACATGCAATGTCACAGCTCTGCAAGAGAAGCTATTGACTGGCCATCCATCGCAATTAG
>CALRJJ020000481.1:0-4708 GCA_943367505.1 Flavobacterium psychrophilum
ACCTGCTACGGAGCGGTTCGGGGGCAGCCATTAGAAGCTGGCACCGGCGTCAAGCTTCCCTGGTGTGAAATTACCGAAATGCACGTACAAGCTCGGTCTATTTCTAACATCAAAATCAGCGCTCCGACCATCGACCTACAGCTCTTAGACGGCACAGCAACAGTGCAATACACCATTCTAGGCTCCGCTGCAGCCGAAACTTATCAAGTCGTAGGTCTTGAGGGAGATGTAGAAAATAATATTGTGATCACCGGCCTGCAGGAAGCAGCCAAGGCGGTGACAGCTCATTACACAGGAACAGACCTTTTCTATCAACGAGAAAAAGCACAACAAGACATGGCACTGGCCCTGCAACACTGGGTAGATGTGTCAGCCAAAGCACGCGGCTATACTCGCTTGATTGAAATTCAAGGCATCCAGCTAACTGCGGCTCACTTCACCAAAATCTTCGAAGACGCCTTGCAAAACAAAGCCGTTCGCGCCCAAGAACTTGACCGTGCTGACTCAAAAAGAAAAACACAAGTACAGGGCGCCTTAGGCGAAGCTGCAAAAATTACTCGTAACGCCGAAGCTGAAGCTGCCAACATCAGAATGAATGCTGATGCTGAATCTCAGGCTATGACACAAAAAGCTGAGCAATTGGCGAAAAACCCCGAGCTTTTGTGCTACACGGCACGTTCGAAATGGCACGGTCGCCTCAGTGAAACCGGTCACGGCAAAACACCTTTCGACCAGCTTTGCGACAAGAAGTAACTTTGCCGGGCCTAAACCTTTTTAGCTCCTAGTAAATCACTGCCAAGCGAGAGCAGCACCAATACAGCGGTGTTGCTCTTGCCACTATTCATAAAAATCTTTGAGGAAAAATCATGACCATTAAAAAAACATTTCTCGTGGTTCCTGCATATATCGCTGGCATCGCTGCTACAGCAGCAGCCTCTCAGCTATTACCACAGCCTATTGGTTTGTCTATAGCAGCAGTGCTTACTATTGCCATGCTCAGCTATTTCTCTCTGACGCACTGTGCAATCAACGGAGAACTCGAAATTCACGTAGTTATATGGGCTATCGCTCTTGCTATTGCCTGTGGGTTAGCCGCTACTGTCTTTGCAGCAATCTCAGGACCGACAGTAAGTTTCATGGACAAAGTTACCTGGTGGCAACTAGCTTTTGTTGTCACTCAGCAAGTCTTTTACTTCGGCATTCATGCCTTCACCGCAGATGACTAAGCCAATTACCGAACAATCTGCATACGAACACGGAGAAACAATGGTCCAACTGCAACACCACTTTAGCCGCGACGATCTCACTCGCTTACTCAGCCTATCGCTGAGAAAGTGGAGCAACGGTGAAGCCAAATTTGAGTGTGTCAATATCAACTGTGACGAACAAGGACAAGTGACAGGCTATATGTTCATGCGCCCCGGCGCCAGTTCTGATGCCTTCGATAAGAAATCTACTACTGTCACCCTGAGCACAGAACTTATCACCACGGCCATATATCAAGCAGCCAGTGATGAAGGTTCTCCCCTGGCTTTGAATAGTCTGGTTTTCAGCAACGGCAAAGAAGCAGGGGCAACAGTCGTTAGAGCAACTGCCTTAGCTGCTGCCGAAGAAAATCAGACAGAAGACAATTGGCCCGCAGCACCACTTGCCTCTCCAGGTATAGTGGCATTTCCAGCCCCTGTATGCGTCTTCTTCGACAATGCAGAACTGCAAGAGCTGATCACGAGTTCAGGCAAGAAAGCGGGATACGCCTTCTCTAAGGTATCGCTATCAGGCGACCAGGCTGACGCCATCGGCGCCAACCTCAGCGTCAAAACCGGAAGTAGCGAACACTCTAACGGCAGCGAAGTAACTCTGTCGCCACACCGGCTGAATCAAACTCTAGCCGCAGAGCTAACAGAACGCGGCTACATCGTCGCCGAAGATGGCATACGCTACGAACTGAACCCAGAACCAGGCAATGAAACCAAAGTCTCTGCAACGGTCTCTGTTCTTGCCATCCCCAACCCTTAAAACCACCACAACCACACTAGACCATATGAAATTTATCGCCCACATCCTCCTTTCAGCAATTCTCTTTAGCTTCGTCTTTCCGGCTATCGTGCCTGGCATCGAAATGCATGGCAGCTTCCTTCCTCAAGGCATTATCTGCGGCTTTCTCTTCGCCGTAGCCGGTTGGTTTCTCAGTCTCTTTTTAAGCATATTCGCCTTCTCGACCCTAGGCCTTGGTCTTGTGATCATCTATGTCTTGCAGATGTTCATTCCGGTGCTACAACTGCAACTGATGGCCTCATGGTTTCCGGGTTATCTATCAGTAGATAGCTGGGAGTCTGCCACTGTCGGCGGGCTCTGCGTCTTTGCCATCAACTGCTTGCTGACAAAACGCTAACTAGAGTCCTCAACTAATTAAACCGCGGCAACAGCAACAAACGAGGAACAGCCATGGCTATCTCAATTGCAATCATCTACTTGCTGATTTTATTGCTCGTCTTCTATTTTTGGCTAATCGGCCTCTGGCGAGCCTTTAAAGCACACCCACTGCTAGGCCTGCTTTTTCTAATCCTTCAAGCCCCTCTAACTATAACCGGCGCAATCTATGTCTTGTTCAAATACGACATCGCCGCCGAGATAGTAAAGCTGCTCGACTAGAGCCGACCTCACTCCAAAACACCTTTAAATATGGAACTCACATGAACCTCAAATTACACGATAAGAATCACGAAAATATTTTCCTTACTTTAGCGGCGGCATCATGCACATCGATTGCTGTGGTGCTCGCCTTCTCTCGCACAGCTCCAGTGCTAATGTTCACCATGGGCCTGGTGGTTTTCTGCCTAATTTTAAACGTGGGCTGGAGAGCAGCAGGAGCCAAAGTATTGCTCTTTTCATACGCCTGGCCCATGGCAAGTACTTGGCTCTGGCTCTCACTTTTCGGCTGGTTCGCCTATCTGTCAAGCAGCTTCTGGCTCTGGCTAATAGGTGCGGCAGTGATACTCGCCTGGCTGACCAAAAAATAAGAAACCATCTCCGCCCTGTGTCTTAGAGCAGGGTTTTATATCCACTTCAAGACTAATCATTAGACTTAGCTGGAGGTTTTTATGTCTACTTTAATTGCAACAATCGGCCTGGTATGGCTATCTCTAACATTTATCGCTCCTAAAATCACCAAAGGCAACGTCACGGTCAGCGAACTTTCACTCTCAATGGTGCCACCAGCTTTAATAGCATCAATGAGCATCATAATGCTGATCTGTGGCCTCGGCATTGCCACAATGTTTGCCATGAGCATACTCGGAATACCACTGAGCCTGGAACTCGTTATTGCTAGCCCAGGGCAATATGCCATCAATGAATTAGCCACCAACCTGGTAGCAACAACAGCGGCCTTAGTAATGAGCAGCAAACTGATGCCATCGCTAATTAGTGTCACAAGCGGACGCTGGGCAGCAATTGCCAGCCTACCAATTGCCTTGTTTATGACAGCAATTGGTCTAATAGCAGCTGTGCCAGTAATGGTTTAGGCCAAAAAAGGAGCAGGCAATATGTGTAGAACCGATATTTCAATACAGATTGCTGCTCCGACCGAAGAGGACGAGGGCAGCATTCTTGCCATCAACAACCAGAGCCTGACCGCTCCATTCACGACTGAATGGTACCAAAAGCTCAGTCCCGATGACGATAACTTCGCCCTTGTAGCAAAGCACAACGGCACGGTAGTTGCTTTCATCATTTACAAGCTCAGACCCGAAGGCGGCTACATCAGTTACATAGCAGTAAAAGGCACTCACAGAGGCTTAGGTATTGGCAGTTTGCTTATTGCAGAAACAGCCAAAACTTTGCTTTTGCAAGGGAAAGAATTCATGCGCTTACACGTTAGCATCAGTGACAAAGGAGCTCAAAGCTTTTATGCCGCGCGCGGTTTTGCAGAAGCGGCAAGGCTAAACAATTTTTACGGCAAAGGCAAAGCTGCAGTTTTGCTCAAAGTAAAAATTCAAGACCTCAAATAGGTCTCAGTCCGCACAAAGAGAGAAAGGCAGAGTCTTAAGTCTAGACAACTCTCTGCTCTTTCTTTCGTGCGCCTACCAATCACAATCTAAAGGAAATTGACCATGTCTAATCAAGACAAAACACTCAACAAACCCGATAATCGCAACCCCGGTGGCGATATCGACCTAATTAAAGACTCAATGGAAAAAGCTGGCAAGAACAAAGAAGAAGTTGGCAGCGTTGTCACCATTGACCAGGCTCAAATTGCAGCAGACAGCGGTCGTGCCAAACCAGGAGTGCTGCAACAAGCACTGCTAGCGCCCAGCGTCGACTTGCGTTTATTTGCTTGTCAGGCCAACAAAACTGAGCTGACTGACTCCGAAGCTGCTGCCGCTTTAATGGCTAGCATAGAAGTCGGCAAAAGACACAGAGATGCAGGCACAGTTATTGGCGCCGATGGTAAAGTCAATCCGGTGCTAATTGCCGAACTGGCCGAAGCTGGCTACTGGGGCTTACCTATTCCTAAAGAATACGGTGGCTCAGGGGCAACAAAGTTCTTCCTTGGCCGCACCATGACCCAAATGGGTGCCACTGTTGCCGAAATAATTGGCGGGTTGCTCTCAATCGAACGCCTGATTGGTACAGCTGGCCCACTAATTTGGAAAGGCAACGCTGAACAAAAAGAACGCTTATTGCGTCCTTTAGCCGCTGGCCATGT
>CALRJJ020000482.1:0-4707 GCA_943367505.1 Flavobacterium psychrophilum
TGCTACCAAATCCGATTCCAAGAAAATGCAACAGCGCGGGCACTCCTGTAAAATCAAGGGCAAGACAAGCGCCGATTAATACTGGCGGCCAGAGCATATCAATATCCAATGATTCGTTCTCACATGATTCGGAACAATCTTTGGTCAAAATTTTAACTGATAGAGAGAAGAAGCCAGGAAGCTGCAAAACGGCTATCACTAGCATCAGGGCCAGAGCAACCTGCAAGACTTGAGAAGACGCCACAGTAGAGAAGATTCTGGCACAGCTTGCCAGGAGACCAATACCTAGACAAACCTGGGCACCAAAAATGCAACTACCTACAGCATGCACTGTCGAGTAGTGGTACAAATGAAACAGTTTGGCGTTTGTTTCAATTTCTAGGGACAATTGCTCAGACCTCAATACAACCAACCATAGCATTTGGCCACGAGCCTACTCAATCACTATCGTATCAGTTTGGCTTCGACCAAAAGTCTCACTCCGTTCCCTCCAGCTAGAAAGCAAGCGCAGCAAACTATCCCTAGGGGAAATTTTTGAGTCCTCAAGTATTTCTCAAAAGCAAGTAGTCCATATCACAGCGTAATCCCACCATTTGAAACGGGGCTAGAGCCGTATATATTCTCTTCAGTACAAGGGAAATCGCATGGCTAACTGGGCTCCGATTATTGAAAATCTTGCTGTTGCCGCTAAACCGGCCTACCGCGAGATGGCAGAAGCGGCAGTCAAACTTAGTACAGAAGCCATGGCCGAGGCCGCAGTTACAAGCAAATCTCTAACACCAGGCATGACGAGAGCAACCAGCATTCTCGGTCGCAGCGGTGGACCCGTTGACTTAGGTGTATCCAGCCGATTCGGCGGTGGACCAGTAGAGTTTCGTGACCGCCAAATCGCTAACATCGGCGAAAGACAAGCTCTAGACTTGCTTCTCCCGGGTAAAGAAGGAATTCCCAAATTTACCCCTAATGGTTTCTTGCCTCCAGGAATCTACCGATCCCCGTATGAAGATTTCGCCAGTCATTTTGGTTCGAACGAGCACCGCATACAGATGCTAAAAACAGTCGATCCAATGCTGCGCCGACTGGCAGACCAAGGACAGGAAAGAGTCTACGTTGCAGGCAGCTTCGTCAGCCAGAAGCCGTTTCCCAAAGATATAGACATGCTAGTACATACAACGAGCACGGCCAATTCTTCGTTGCAGCACACTCTTAATGACCTCAGGGGCATTAAGTTTGGCGAAACCATGACCGCAGCAAAGCGTCAGTTTAATGTCGACCTGATGCAAGGCAAAGCTTCAGAAGGATTGGACTGTAAGCATCTCAAACTCTTTAGAGCAAGCCGAACTGGCGAAGAAATTGGCATAATCGACCTAAAGTTGCGCTGAGACATTGAAAGTTAGCTAATCTCTAATTCGTATTCTCAACATTGACGGTGGGCTGCAAGGCCACTAGAGTACTTTCAGTTTAGGAGAATAGTGCCTGATGGGCGAACAAGCAGAGAAAAGCCAAGAACCAAAGCCAGCGAGCAATCCTGGTATCGATTTTGGCGCGATTTTCGGCAGCAAGAACAACCCCGGTGACGCCAGGTTATCGCCGCCTGCAGCTGGAACTGCAGCAAGCGACCAGTTGCACGTTCCCACCAGAGATACAGCAGCAAAACCGGCCGACCAGGTAGCCCAGGTCAAAGACACGCCAGCCACTCCCCTTGATGTGAGAATTGAAAACCGAGCCATAATTCTCTCAATCAACGACAAAGATTTCGACGCCAAACTAAGTGGCGCGGCCAAAACCTGGCCTAAAGACTTTGACAAGCTTAAACTGACAGATATTCCACCAGGCGTAAAAGTCAATTACTGGCAAGACCCCAAAGGCCTATTTGTCTGGTTTGAAGGCGGTCAAGACCACAGCAAAAAGCACTACCTTCCAGCTAATCTGACTTCCATAGACCTTCCCACTCAATCTAAAACCGTCGAGGCGATACGCATAGACGTCAACCGCAACTACGCCGAAGCTACTTTCTCTAATTTGCAAAGCTTCGACCGCAATTTCAATCCGGCTAATGACGCTGGTATCAACTCAATCAAGTACTTTGGTCGCATAGCCGGAATTGCCGATGATGCGCTGCTGAAGCAAGAGCAAGTATTGCGCGATGCTGCCAAAACCTCAGACAATCCATATTACAAACTTTATCTGGCCGATGTGCTCACGGCTGCTGCCGTTAAACCAGTTCTCAACGACTTTTTGAGAACCGGAACAGGGGACCTCAACAATCCCACCACGCTGAGAAAGCTAGACGAAGCTATATCTCTGCTTGATGCCGCTTATCGTGATTCAAACGGCAAGCTTAGAGAAGTCAATCATTACCCCAGAGCTAACGTTTATTCACCGTTGATGCCCGGTGTGCCTTACTGGAGCTCTAGCCGCTACCCGAACGACTACTTTGGCTTCTATGCTGGAGTTTATGATCAATCGATGGCCAGACAAGCATCGCTCAAGGTCATTCGCGATCATATTAAGCTAGGTAGTTTCCCTAAATTCGAACTACCGCCATCTCTACCGCCCAGATTCTAAAATACAGAACTCTAAAGTACTGAACTCAAAATAGAGAACTCTAGAATAGAAAGTTCTAAACTATTGAGAATCGCAACGCGGAAGTAAAAAGTGAAATTTCTCAGCATTATTGGGTCAACCGGCTCTATTGGCAAGCAAACCCTAGACATCGTTCGCGCCCACCCAGATCAGCTCAAAGTCTCGGCTCTAGCAGCCGGTTCAAAGAATCTGCAAGATTTCAAGGAGCAGATTCTAGAGTTTCGCCCTGACTTAATTTCGCTGCCGAGCCCAGAAGCAGTGCAGCAATTGAAAGAGATGCTCACGGCAGCCGAGCTCAAGGGCATTGAATGCATGTCGGGAGAAGAAGGCCTGCTGGCCGTGGCCGAACACCCGCAAGCAACCGTTTTAGTGACAGCAGTAGTTGGATTTCTCGGAGTTAAACCGACACTTGCCGCCATAGCCAAAGGCAAGACAATCGCCTTAGCCAACAAAGAAACAATGGTGGCGGCCGGACACTTAGTAATCAGCTCAGCGAAAAAGCACAACGTCCAAATCGTGCCAGTTGATAGTGAACACTCAGCTATCTTCCAATCGCTCTGGGCCTCGATTCTAAGAGATCGCGTCGAAGAAGAAGTTGAAAAGCTACTACTAACCGGCTCTGGCGGACCGTTCAGAACCTGGTCAAAAGAGGCCTTAAAAAATGCCACCATATCTGATGCACTAAAACATCCCAACTGGTCGATGGGGGCAAAAATTACAATCGATTCAGCCACATTAATGAACAAAGGCTTAGAAATCATTGAAGCGCGATGGCTCTTCGACCTTCCCGCCAGCAAAATTGAAGTAGTAATTCACCCCCAATCAATTCTGCATTCTGCTGTGGAATTTGTAGACGGTTCAATAGTGGGGCAGATGGGCCTTCCGGATATGCGCCTGCCGATTCATTACGCCCTCTTTTATCCCGAGCGAGTGGCCTCAAGCAGGGTACCTAAACTAAGTCTTAGCGAATTAAAAGATCTGACTTTTGAGAAGCCCGACCCTGTGCGCTTCCGTTGTCTTGGCCTGGCACAAGAGGCCGCCGCTGGCGACGATACCCGAGCCTGCGTGCTCAATGCCGCTAATGAAATCGCCGTAGATTCCTTCCTCAAAGGCGATATTAAGTTTCTCCAAATCGCTGAAACCCTGGAAAGAGTGCTCGATGAACATAAGCCAATAAAATCGCCGCCTCTGGAGGATATACTAGAGTGCGATAAATGGGCCCGAGCACAAGCCCTCTCAATTATGACGACAGTCATAAGCTGATGCTGCCAAAACAAAAGTATGAAAAATAGAATTGACAGTGCTGTCAATCGCTTCTGGAGGAAAATTTGATGATCGCTTTGGGCAACAAAGTACAGGTAGTAGACCATCCGGTAGTACAGCATTTGCTCACCAAGCTGCGTGACTACCAGACTCAATCTCCAGATTTTCGCCGCTATTCCATTACTCTTAGCCAATATTTGATCTACGAAGCTTCTAGACAAATGAGTGTGAGAGAGCTTGCCGTTGAAACTCCCGTTGGCCAAGCCAAAGGCTCGGCCTTAACCGATTATGTCATCCTCGCACCAGTACTGAGAGCTGGCTTGGTCATGGCTGAAGCGGCACAAAAAATGTTGCCAGCAGCACGCATCTATCACGTTGGCCTGAAGCGCGACGAGACCACACTTGAAGCGATTTCATACTACGCCAAGCTACCTGATTCATTGCCACCAGACAGCCGCATTATCGTGCTTGACCCCATGCTTGCTACAGGCGGCTCTGCAGCTTCTGCTATCGAACTGTTTGCCAAGCTCAATGTTGGCGAAATTCAATTGGTTTCATTCGTGGCTGCCCCTGAAGGCATTAAGCGAGTACATTCGCAATTCCCCAACGTGCACATCACCACTGCTTCTGTAGACAGCAACCTCAACGACCGTGGCTATATTGTGCCTGGTCTTGGCGATGCTGGCGATAGAATTTTCGGCACATAAACAACGCTCTAAATGGTAATCACACCATTTGTTTCACTTGAAAAGCCCCTTATAGTATTGGCTACAGCATGAGTAGTTGGCTATATGGGGCTTTTGCTTAGGAAATGAAATTGAGTCTATGAGCGAAACAAATAATGCCACGGCCATTATT
>CALRJJ020000483.1:0-4705 GCA_943367505.1 Flavobacterium psychrophilum
ACCTAGATAGAGGCGGCCACTTGCATCGCAGGCCATGGCACTAACTATAGACTCAGAGACTTTGACATAGGGCTTGGCGCTACCGGCAGCATCAATAGTGAAGACTTCGCCACCCGGAGCACTGGCGGCATAGAGGTTGCCTTTGCTATCGGCAGCCAGGCTTGAAATTATCATTCCTGGCAGAGTAGCAACTACAGTCGGCGCATCACCATTTGTGCTCATCAGTTGATTGCCAGCAGCAAAATAGAATTTGCCCCGAGACAGCACAGAAGACCAAATGCGTTGCTCTTGATCTAAGGTAAAGCGCGATAGTTCACGATAACCAGGAGTCAAGCGACCGCCGCTATCAATTGCTATGCCATCTGCTTTACCGTTGTGAAAATCAGTTTCGCTATCTTGGCGCCAGAGGCTAATGGCCCGCATGTGGGGGAAGGCATGAGCCTGCGACCAGGCTGGCACTGTTGTTTCTTTAGAAGCAGCAGCTGTGGTACTTGCCGTCGACGCGCCAGCAGTGGCAGAGCTGGGGGTGCCAGTAGAATCTGATTTACGACCAGCATCAATAGCTTTTTTGGCCTGTTCTGTAATCACTATGCCGTCGGTAGGATGAGCCACCTGACTGGGGCTGACTATGTAAGGCAATGATTTAGCGAATATTTTGTCGGGGCGTTTGACAGTTACGGCGATGATATGACTACCATCTACCAGGTCGCTAAGAAGCACACGGGCGCGCTCCTCACCTTTTACTAGTGACGGCACTTTGGTGCTGCGATCTGAGAAAAAGAGCTTAACCCAATGAGCTGGAGGATTTCTTAAGACATCACCAGCAAAAGAAATAGATTGAGTCGGTAAGGCCATTACACCGCAAAGAGTGTCGCCTCTCTCTTTTCTCACGATACGACTGATAGCCTGTTTGAGAGTTTCAGACTGGGGGTCAACTATGCCCAGGCGTTTTCTCAGAGCATCAAACTCATCACCACCACTGATACCAATAGCAATATCACCATCAGGTAGATCTCGTGGTATGGCAAACGACAACTTCTCTACATATACAGGCTTGGCAAAGGGCTTCATCACCACATTGACATTGACAGTATCACCAGGGGCAACCACCGGCTTATCAACCGAAATACGGTCGATTTTAGCCACCTGCCGACCATTTTCAACCACGACATCAACAGCCATGCTGGTAATATCAGCTGGCTCAAAGTCGTTGCCCATGAGCCTATCGACAAGAGTACCGACATAGCCGCTGACTGGGTCAGAAACAGAGCCCCTCAGGCGAGACAAGGCATCACCAGTCATGTGAGCGGGAAAATTGGCGGCAAAGCGATCGGTCCGAGCTAGTTTGCCATGACCTTTAATTTCAATAGAAGAAGCCAGCTTAACCACATTTGGCACTTCAGATTGATAAGTCGAATCGAGTGCCGACATCAGTGTGGCTGTAACCAAACTTGGTGTTATCTCTGGATGATCCACAAGCTGGCAGTGATAGATTTTCTTTACGTGTCTATTTTGATCGGTGACACTGATAGTCAGCGGAATTAGCTCGCTATAACGGCCAATTTCACCACCAATTGACCAGGGGCGATCGGCAAAAATAGTGCCAATTACTTGCAGCGGAGAAGAGAGCTTGAACGACACTGATAAACTCGGCAAGATATCGTGAACATAGGCCGTTGCCATAGGAAATGCCACTTGTCCGGCATCCATAAAAGCATGACCAAAGGCAATCACTTTATTGCCAAAGATGCAGGTGGCCGTGCCCGTTGCCGAGCTTGAAAAATCGCCGGTAGAGAGCATCACCGAAACTGCACCACCAGGAACAAGCTTTACAGTACCAGCTTCAGCGGCTGCTACACTGGCAGCGACACTGGTGGTAGCATTGGTGGCAGCATTATTTTCGGATTTGGCCACGGCATTGCTGAGATTGCTATCAAGGGCACCGGATGTGCCGGAAGAGACTGAAAGACCGACGTCTTTGAACTTGTCTTTGAGAAATTCTTGAGCACGAGGCGAAAAACCAGCTAAAGATACTGGAGCCATCAGTGGAATCAAATGGCTCGTTGAATTGATGCCGAAATTGGCCCCGGGACTAAATCCTCCACCAGATGATGTAGGTAGGGCCACATCTCCAGATGACTGGGAACTGTCATAATTTTTGTAGGTTTTGTGATCAGTTGCACCAGGGCGATCATCAAACGAAAGCACTTCAAGCATGTCGGCCACTGGGGTAATACCAACAATTGGCTCTTTTGAGAAATCAAAACCATACGAAAGGGCCCCAGCCAGTCGACCATCCAAATATATTGGCGAGCCTGACATGCCTCTAACTACATTATTTTTGCCCATGGCCGCGCCAGAGCAGCGCACTAAAATGGCGTCTCTGCCATTCAAAACTTTCTTGATTACACCAATGACTTTGACCTGAAACTTTTCTACCTTAGTGCCTTGAAAAACGCTCAGGCCATAACCTTCCATACCCGGCTTGATTTCAGCCAGCGAAATATACTCGTTTTTCTTCAGATACTTACTGATGAAGGAATTATCGTGGGGGCTAAAGTGCGTCTGCTCCACGGCCAAGGCCGGCAAAATATTGAAATTGAGAAGCAGTAAAAATGCCGAACCAAAAGCTACGAACCGTCTGGGCAGGCAATGCGCGGCAATATAATTAGAAAACACTGGCACCACAAGAAGTTGAACTACAATTTCAGCAATATACAAATGTCCATAGTAACAGTTTGCTAGAATCCGCATTCTAAAAGCTACACTCAAGAAAAGCGAGAAGTCATGAGCCTTTATCGACCAGCCACAATGACAACCAGTCTTTACGGTTTGATTACCCCGGCCATTGTCTCTGCAATTTTTGCAGCTACTTTATCGCTTCCAGCTTACTCGCAGTCGCCAATACCAGGCGGAGCGCCAAGGCCTGGCCATCACAGCAACGAAGAATCGGCTGCACCGGGTCAAGAGTCTGCAAGTTTCAGCAGCCCTCAATCTACTTATAGTTCAGAAAGTCAGAGGGCTGTCAGCCAGCCACAGGGAAAAGCTTCTCGCTACCACCAGCTGCCCCTGACAGCAAATGATGCCAAGCAAAAATTAGACGAATTGCGAGCTGCTCTTGGGGTTTCAAGAGCGCAAGACGTTCAAGACGGCATATATGAAATGGTGGAATGGCTTCAAGATGCAGCTGATGCTCATTACCGCATGGCCACGGCCTTCGCAAAGGCTGACGCCAAACGAGAGGCGGCTTCTGAGCGACAATTGACAAGCCGCTTTGGTCAGCTAAAAAGAGAAGCCCTTTTGCTCAAGGCAGACCTGCTAATTAAACAAAAGCGTGCCCCCGAAGCCCTAACGCCCCTGGTTGACATCGTTATTGCTGACCCCAAAGGTGCCACTGGTGTGGCCGCCTACCACCGCTTGCAAGATCTTGGCTTCTCCCAGGAATTACCCAGCGACATTGCCAACAATCCGACAATTCAAGCTGCAGCAGCCTCTACAGCAAAGTCAGCCGGCAAATAGCTGAGCCAAATCTTGGCTAAGTTGGCTAACAACTAGCAGGGACGCTCTGGTCGATATAGAATGACGTTAATTCGCAAGGGATGCATTCAATGAATAAGAAACTGACTCAGTACATTGCCCTGGCTCTTCTGTCGGCTCCTCTAGCCATATATTCGCCGCAACCTGCCTCTGCTGACCCCTTTCAGCTTGGTGTAGAGCAGCGCGGCCAGGGTCAAAATTATGCTCCTGCGTCGTCTGGTGGTTACTACACACCGCAGGCTATCCAACCAATAGCTCAACCGATGCAACAGCGGCCACCGATTCAAGGCAATGCCAGTAGCGGCAGAATGCAGGGCGGCGCCCAACAAAATCGCCCGCCAGCCCAGCGTCCACCGATGCAAATGGGAGTACAAAGTGTTGCCCTGCCACCAGCCTTCATGGGTTCCTGGTTGGTAATCGGTCAAAGAAGTGCCGTAGAAGCAAAAACCCCTGAGTTTCAACAACAGGCAGCAGGCGCTTTCCAAACCAACACTCGCAATATTTGGAATATCAGCGGCAATCCTCAGCAGGGTTATGCCATGAGCAATGACATGGGTGTACAGACCAGTCTGAAAATTATGAAAGTAGCTGGCCAACAAGCAGTGATTTTCTATCAGCATCCCATGGGCAAATCGGGCACGGTCATGGCCCAAGAACAAATCATTATGGAATTGCAAAATGGTGGAGCAAACTTCTCTGGTTTTGAAAAAATATCAATCAACAAGCAAGGCGAAGGCGTAAGAGCCACAGTCAAGTATTCGCTTTCTGGTCAACGCCAATAGTCACCCTAAAAGGGGCTGGGCAAAATTTAGAGGAATCACAGTGAAAAAGAAAACCGATGACAAAAGAGCCCTTGCTCTTCTGGCTGTTGCCGCTCTGTTGTCATTAGCCCCGCTCGCGGCCTTTGCCGAAGAGCTTACGCCTTTGCCCTTAAAAACAGACCCCCTGCCAGTGAAGAATATTGGTGATACCGTAGCCGCGCCAATGGTAGAGCTGCCTATCACTCCAGACCAGGCCGAAGCCGATAAGAAAGTAGTTTTAAGTGGCACTGCTGCTTCAGGCAATTTCAACCTCTTAGGTGCAGCAGCAGTGGCAGCAGACCCACCGCTGACTCGCTACGAAGGTCCGAGACTGAAGTTTGTCGAAGTAACTATCCGCAATAACGGTA
>CALRJJ020000484.1:0-4684 GCA_943367505.1 Flavobacterium psychrophilum
TTTCATATTAGTAGACTGGTCTATTATGTGTTGAAAAAAATAATTACTGCGGTGAGAGGCAAAAAGAACTGAGTACACACAATTTTGCTGTGTACTCAGTTCTAGACGATTCAATTAGCAACCCAGAGGTTTCCCTTGGGTCTTATAGCTGGCCTAACTAGACGTTCTCGGTGCAGCAATTGCTTTGCCGAAGTTGCTCATTCTTCCTCAGGCTTATGCTTGGTTTTGTCACCGTCGCTCAAGCGAATCAGCTGTTGCCCAGTACCTTCACAGGCCAGGGCAATGGCGATGATACTGAATTCCAGGGCCACGCCAATCAAGGCGATTCCCAGCGGTTTTGAAAGCAAGGGTCGCAGCAGCCTGACGACACCGAAAGAAATGAGATAAGAGAGCATCAAGTACGATGCAACAATGGTGGCAAGATAGCCGCCAATAGCGAAGTAGCGCAGAGATTGAAAAACGGTTTTATCCATGGTTGATTAGTTCAGAGGTTAGTTCAGAGGTTAGTTCAGAAGTTAGTTCGGAGATTAGAGCTAAGTGATTTTGGGGTAGCAAGTTATAAGTCGTTAGAGCTTGCTAGAGCTTGGAATTGCCTATCAGCGAGTTTCCTGCCGAGTCAGGGCGCTGTCAGACATGGCCTCGATGGCCTTAATTCGAGCATCTGTGGTGGGGTGCTCTTTGCTAAGGTTATGCCACCACTGGCTAGACTTGATTTCAGATGAGTGGGGTTCAGAGCCTTTAGCCACCTGGCTTTCGTAGTCTTCAAGCTTTTGCAGTGCTGTAATCAAAGCGGATGGTTTTCCAGTCCACTTAGCCGCCAGGCCATCGGCAGTGCTTTCGCCAGCACGATTGACGAAGAGTGTAACCAGCTTCAAGAAGAAGCTTGCTCCAAAATAGACAATCAAGGTACTTAGCAAATTGTTCGGATTGATTAAGGCACTTTGCTCACTGGTCAGCGATGCCGGGTTTAAGAAATAAGGGTAACCAAAGGTGATCAGTATCGTAGAGAGTGAAGCCAACGCTGAGAGTGAACTGACAGCGGCAATGTCTCTGTTCTCCACGTGGGCCAGCTCATGCGCCAGTAAAGCTCTCATTTCGTCATCGCTAAAGTTCAGCAGAAAGATGCCTTCTGTAGCAATAATTACTGAGTTTGCTGGGTTGCGGCCAGTGGCAGCAAGGTTTGGTTGAAGCAGCGGTGAAATCATCAGCTGCGGCTTCTCTGTCATGCCTGTGCTAGGCAGTGTCTCTTCCAGCAGACGGTCAATCAGAGCATGCTCAGGGTTGCTCTTTTCTGCTGGCTGACACCTCGTTAGTCTCTCTGCACCTCTTACACAGTAGTACCACTTACTAAGGGGGATGAGAGTGCAGGCAAGCACTACAAAGAGTGTTGTTTGTCCGAGACTGGGGCCAAACAATTCAAGAGAGCCGCCGCTAAGAATAGCAAGAAAGGCTATTCCTGCAATCTTGCGTCTCTTGCTGCCTTGCAAATGTTTTTCAATCGCTGCTTCATCAAGGGAAGATAGGCTCGAATTGACCATCAGATGCCTCGGGCAATGGTAGTACGTCCAACGCGTTCATGGGCAATCACGTAGGCCGCCACACGCTGCGAAATCTTGGCTTGGCTGCTGAGATTTGACACGCTGGTATAGGCCGCGGTGATCTTTTTCTCGAGGCGTGAGCGCACTTCTTCAATCGGCCAGTATTGGTTGGCTTGATTTTGGCACCACTCAAAATAGGAGACAATCACACCACCAGAGTTTGCCAAAATGTCTGGCACAACCACGATGTTTCGGCTGCGCAGAATCTCGTCTGCCTCAGGCAGAGTGCAATCGTTTGCCCCCTCCACCACTAACTTGGCCTGCACTTTTGCTGCAACTTCTTTGGTGATGGCTTTGCTCAGAGCAGCTGGAATGAGTATGTCGCAAGGAGCAACTAGCAGTGCTTCATTGGTCAAAGCCTGACTGCCGGCAAAGCCTTTCAGGCTCTTGAACTCTTTGTAGTAACGCTGAGCTTCATCGACATCAATGCCGTCTGCTTTGTAGACGCCACCACTGGAGGTGCTCAGGCCGACCACGAGGGCGCCGCACTCTTCAGTCAAAAGTTTGGCCGCATGGTAGCCCACATTGCCAAAGCCCTGCACCACTACTTTTGCACCTTTCAACTCCAGACCGATATCTTTGGCAGCTTGCCGAGTGACGTACATCACCCCTCGACCAGTGGCTTCTGGCCGTCCTTTGCTACCGAAGAGTTCCTCAGGTTTGCCAGTCACCACTGCCGGCGACTCGCCATTGATTTTGGAGTACTGATCGAAAATCCAACCCATGATTTCGTGAGTGGTATTGACGTCAGGGGCTGGAATATCTTTGTCTGGACCGATGTCGGATGCAATTGCATTGGTAAAATTGCGCACCAGTTGCTGCAATTCTCGCTTCGAAAGTTTGCGTGGGTCGCAGCTGATGCCACCTTTGCCACCACCAAAGGGAATGTCGACCAGGGCAGTCTTCTGCATCATCAGGCGAGCAAGGGTTGTCGCTTCAACCAAATCGACTTCGGGGTGAAAACGCAGGCCGCCCTTGAAAGGTCCGCGACGATTGTTGTACTGAATGCGATAGCCGGTAAAAGATGTAATTTCGCCGTTATCGAGCTGCAGTGGTACTTCGACTATGACCTGTCGCTGTGGTCGCAGTGAAAGGTTGAGCACCGAAAGTGGTATCTCTGGATAAAGTTTAGTGATTACCTGAAAGGCTTGCTGTTCGTAGGTATGTGAGGGCTCTTCAGCTGTAATAGGCAAGATAGTCATAGCTTTGGTTGGTTGATTGGCTTTAGATTCGTTTGCTTCGCTCAATTGCTTGCGAGTGATAGCATCGCTGGCGAAACCTGCACATTGCTTTTCTGCACATTGCTACTCGGCACATCGTGAGATGTGCCAAGTACTTCCAGCGCGGAAATATGCTTTGAATGTTGTAGGTTTATGCCTTTTGTCGGTTAGAGAGAAGATGATCAAGTAAAGCCATAGCAGTAGTAGTCTCTGTGTTCAATACGCTTAGATTTATGAGGCTACGGCTTTCGTGTTTGTTACGGTCTAATAACCTGGCGCAGTTTGAACTGGGCCTTTCTCTGAGGCAAAATCTAGGCTTGCGCGAAGTTTTGCTAACAACGTAAATGCTGTTACAAGTGGCCTAGCCGGTCCTATGCAAACTGATTAATTGCGGCTATTACTAAGTAGTAAGCTGAAGTTCTTCAGTTCTCTGTTACTAGTATTGCGAAAATACTTGAATACTTGTAAGTCTTAAGTTGACTCATTTATTTCACTATTCAACTAAGGCTTTCATCCACAGAAATCCAGACCACTTTTCCTCTATTGGAAATTTCACCGCATCAACGTATGTGCAGTGAGGTCATGGCTAAAATGTGGTTGCGATGTCTTGATGAAAACGAGTAGTTGAGTCTGTTCCATTCTTCAACACTAACATGTGTACTACAACTCGAAGACGAGCTGTTATTGGTCTTGGTAATGTCGGACCGCAGTTCAAGTTCACGCCTCACAATATCGGCTTTTCGACTCTGGAAGCACTGGCAAATAAGTACGCAGCTGTCTTCCAGAGCGGTCGAATGAAGAACGCCATGGTCGCCGAATTGACTTGCACAAACGGTGCCGATGTATTTCTCGTCATGCCGTCCACCGGTATGAACGTCTCGGGAGATGCTCTTACCGAGCTGCTCAACGAGTGCGACTTTGATATCAGCGATATCCTGGTGATCTTCGACGACCTGTCGTTGCCCTGGGGACGCATGAAAATCAAAACTGCCAATCGCGATAGCGCCAGTGCTGGACACAACGGTGTGGCATCATTGCTTCAGCAAGTTCCAGAAGCTCGGCTATTGACTGCACTCAAGCTCGGTGTCGGTCCTGACCCCGGTGGTGCCAATCGCCGCAGCTACGTTCTTCGCCCCATTGACTTGGAGCGTTTAGGACTCTACCAGGCGGTGGCCCGTGAAGCCGGACGGTGCATTGAGCAATGGCTGGAGAGAGACCTGATTACCCTAATGAACCGCTATAACGCCAAGAACTTTGTGGTTCAAGCGAGCGATATCACCTGAGCATCACTAAAGTTTTCGATTTCATTGTTCCTTCGCATTTTTGCCATTGCTTCTCTTTGCAGCTACAAACGCACTCACAAGTTCAGCAGCAAGTGCAGCATCAAGTTCAGCATTGATTGCTAACTCCGGTTGGGACGCCTTTGTCTATCCACTGCCGGAGCTTACAAGCATCATCCTCGCCGAAGTGCTGTTCTCTCTGGAGAACATCATCGTGCTCGATCGATTGGCTAGCAGTCTTCCCCCTGCGCAACAACGAAGGGCCCACAAGTGGGGTCTGATCGGCGCTCTCATTTTGAGAATTGCTAGCCTTGTGCTGATGACCTGGGCCAAATCGGTTTTTGCTATAGCTCTTCTGGGTGCTTTGCATATGGTCTTTGGTGCAAGCTTGTGGTTCTTTGGATTGGGCCATGGACAGCCGCATTTGTTTAAGAAGCCGATTCGCCAGGGCCAGCCGCTGCTCAAGGTGATTCTGCTCATGGAGCTGACCGATCTGTTCTTCTCGTTCGACAATGTCGCAGTTGCGGTGAGTTTCTCTAAGCAATTGCCTGTGTCGATTCTAGGAGTGGTAGTCGGAGTTCTGATC
>CALRJJ020000485.1:0-4677 GCA_943367505.1 Flavobacterium psychrophilum
CTTAGGCTTTGCCCAGGCTTTGGTCGGCAAGCCTCGTTATTTGCTGCTAGATGAACCGGCTTCGGGTATGGACCCCCATGGCGTGATGATAGTGCGCCAATTGTTGAAGACCCTCAAAGAAGAAGGTTTAACAATTCTGCTTAACTCCCACCAGCTTGACCAGATTGAGAAGGTCTGTGACCGTGTCATTTTTATCAAGGCCGGTACGGTCAGTCGGGTTGAAGATCTCAACGAAAAAATTGAGCAAGAAGAGCACTTGCTGATTCGCTGGTTGTCTACAGCAACTGAACTGAGGGGCGAGGATTTTGGCCGGGTAGCGCAAAAAGAGTGCTTGGCTATCACTGAGATCAATTCTGATTTCGCTAGGGTTAGTACTGCTGGTAGTGCAGCCACCGTTAAGCTAATCAAAGCACTTGTTACTGCTAATTTTCCGATCAGCGAAGTGAGACCAGAAGATACCAGGCTTGAACGCCTCTTTATAAAATCTAGCCAAGAGGAGCCAACCGCATGAATCGAGCCGTTTGTATCACTACTTGGCGCGAGTTTGGGGCCAATAAAGTAAGGGTGATTTTGCTCACTCTGCTGTTTCTCGGACCAATCGTGACCTTTACGCTTCAGCGCTGTGGCAACCCTGAGGCGCTTAACGCCGATCTGTTATCTCATCCGATGATGGCCAGTTTCTTTACTTTGCTCTGGGCATCGGGAGTGATTGGGCGCGAAGTTCAAAACGGCACCATCGCACTCGTGCTTGCTCGACCAATCACTATCGCTAACTATGTTGTGAGCAAATGGTTTGCTGTTGGTTTCGCTGCTTCTCTGTGCGCGGTGGAGGCAGTCTTTTGTGAGCATATTATTTCGGCTATTAATTGCCCTTCGCTTTTGTGGGCTCCAGAATTTTTAGCAAATGGGTTTGAGCGGATTATTCTCTGCTTCGGTACGGCAGCGTTTCTTGTCTTCCTTTCTTCTCTTGTCTCTGGTCTGAAAGATCTAGCACTGCTGGCTGGTTTCGGCTTTATGTTTGTCTTGTACAATTCTTTCGCTCACACTGTCTATTCAATGTGCGGCAATATGCATATAGACAATAATTATTGCCTTTATTTTGGCCGCATTATTGAGAGTCTGTTCACGACCATATTGTTTCCTTATGTGCCGGTCTCATCATTCTTCTCGGGCAGCCTATTTGCCTATGGTCCGGTGCTGGCTCTCTTTACACTTGTAACTTGCTGTCTGTCTTTCTCTATCTGGGTGCTTACTCATCGGGAGTTTTCATATGCAGCCGACTAAATCAAAGAGCACCAGATATCAACCTAAAGGGCTTTATATTGTCGCCTCAATACTCTTAGCCCTCTCGGCCGCTTATAACATTAGCGATCAGTTTGCCGACGACTGTCTTAGTCAATACACCAATCCTCTTCGTGGTGCTAGCCCAATTAAGTGGCGCAGCAGAGACGAGGCTCTAACTGAATCTAAGAGCACTCACAAACCTATTCTTTATGCCTTTTTGACTAGAAGAGACAACCCTTCTCTGCAAATGTATGGCGAGGGATTTCACGACCCGAAAGTGGCAGAGCTAATCAATCAAAATTTCATTCCTGTCAGAGTTGACTACGATAGCCGTGACTACACCGATAGGTCATCGCTCTATACGCAATTGCATAATCAATACGGCTATAACTCCACTTGTGAGCTATTGACGGTGCCAGCGCATATGACTGACATGTCATCGACAGATCTAGACTCAAGCGCTAATTTGTCAGAGCTTGGTATCGATAATACTAATGGTTTAGAATCGGGCTCTCGTTATAACTGCAGTTACAACTATGCTGGAGGCGGTGTCTATCGCCCGGGCCGCTATCGCACTGATGGTCAAGGCTATGGTGGTAATTCAGCGAAGTTTCTTGGCTACACCAATAAGCAAGAGTTGATTGATTATTTGTATGGGGCACAGCATTGGCACCGCTTGCCCGCTACTAAAGGCAAGGTGGCCTGGTTGCCGCTAGCTGTGGCTGCGCAACCAGTGAAGAGCAAGCCCCGCCTGCTTGCCTTTGTCGACAATGCCGGCACGTCCAGTGATGCCTTGCGCCTAGATACGTTCTGGAATCGAAGAGACTACACTCTGGTCAATAAAGAGTTTGAGCCGGTACTAGTCGAATTTCACCACGGTGATTCTGCTTACAACCGGCCTCTCGAGGAACTGAAAGCTAAATATGGCATCACCACCTTACCTGCTCTAGTAATTGAAAGCAGTAATTTGCCTACTCCATTAATACAGTTTGGCAGTGCCAATGCCGACAGTACCCATGACTTTCTGGTGTCTGGTGTTATGAAGAGCGCGACAAAGCTGTAAACTAATTAGTGTTAGTTCGCTCCCGTTGCCTCTCTTCCCTTTGAAAAGGACTATTAATGGCGCTCACCACTGGCCACAAGACGATTGATGTAGACGGCAAAATTTTGCATATTCCTGAGGGCATCAACTACAGCTGTGCCGGCTGTGGTCGTTGCTGTAACGGGGTGGCCGTGCCCATGACCCAGGATGATTATGAGCGTGTTTCGGCCATTGATTGGAGCAAAGAGCTGCCGCAGTTTGATTGGAGCAGGCAGTTCAGAATGCTCAGTGCTAAGGAGAACGATAGCTCTACTTACACCCATGCCATTAGACCTACTGATGATGGACACTGTCCTTTTTTGATCAACAAGCTCTGTCACATCCATGCCACCAGGGGAGAGCACGTTAAGCCCCTCATCTGTGGCCTTTTCCCTTATTCATTCAACAACACGCCCTCGGGTGTCTATCTCACTGTCAGCTTCCGTAGTAACGCTGTTTTGAGCAATGTTGGAACACCTCTAACTGAACAGATTGATACTCTCAAAGAAAAATTTGCTGTTTACAACACGCTTTATACCGCTCGTTCGGTGATCTGGGATGCTGTTAAGCTCACCGTTGACAAGCCCATAACCTGGGAGCAATACCTTGACTACGAAAAAGGAATTTTGGCGGCCTTGATTCGTGAAGACCTTTCCTTGAAAGAAAAAATCTTCACCGCTTCTGATTCTTTATTCAAAGACCTGAATAAGCCTCCCATGCCAGATACTATCGCCCCGCCCAAAGGCTTAGACAAGAAGTTTTTAGCTGGACTTTTTGCTTTGTATTTCCCCAACGATCCCAAATACCTCAATAAAGACGTGGTCTTTAACGGCATCTCCTTTGCTCTAGATTTAGTGTTGAAAGCGCCTAAATTCAAGGTCGTCAATCGCTCCTACACTTTTGAAGAGCTGACTAATTTCCCCTGGCCGGAAGCAATTTCTAAAGATGCTTCTGGAAGTAGCTCTAAAGAAAATGCTGAAGCAAAAGAAATCGATGATTTGCTCACTCGTTTCTTGTACTCTCGGGTATTCGGCAAATGGTACTTTGGTGGCGGTTTTGCTCAGCTTAGCGTTATTGCCGGCTTCCATCACCTTGCTCTTCTGATGCCATTGATGCGCATGCATGCTGCTGGCTTAGCCATTGCCCGTGGTGCTAGCAAAGTGGAAATGATTGATGTGATGGTGACTGTTCGTCAACTCGAAGAGAAAGTGCAAGAGGCCGTTCTCGATGGCTACAGTGCCGCTCTCTGGGAGCTGATACTATTTGCCCCAGGCCGCCTGCGCCGACTTCTAAGTGCGAGCATTTAGTTACACAAGGCATTAGATTTGCCGCCGCTTGGATGCACCGAAACTTAAGTGCACCGAAACTTAAGTGCACCAAAACTTAAATGCACCAGTACTTAGATGCACTAGCTTGCTTGACTCATTTTTACTAGGAAAATGAGTCAAGAATTGAAGACTGTAAGAGCAGCAGCAAGGTCTGGCCTCACTTTTTCTCGCATACAAAAGTGTCAGATTTTTTTGAAGAAAATCTGACACTTTTAGAACTGCTAAACCGACCTATTTGCCGGTGTATTGTGGTGTGCGTTTTTCGACGAAGGCTTTGACACCTTCGGCAAAATCGTCTGAGCGACCAGCAATTTCTTGCAGGCTGGCTTCGTACTCAAGCAGTTCTTCTAAGTCATCGAAGACAGCGCGGTTAACGGCACGCTTGGTCAAACCAAAAGCTTTAGTTGGGCCAGCGGCTAGCTTCTCTGCCAGAGCCACGGCTTCTTTCATCAAATCGTCTTCGCCAACAATCTTGTTGATGATGCCTAGATTTAGTGCTTCTTCTGCACTGAGCTTGTCAGCGCTAAGCATTAGTTCGAAGGCCTTAGTAAGGCCAACTAAACGTGTGAGGATGAAAGTTGCACCCGAATCAGGAATCAGACCAACTTTAGTGAATGATTGAATGAAATTGACTTTGTCAGTGACGATGCGATAGTCGCAAGCAAAGGCGATACTGGCGCCAGCACCAGCAGCAACACCGTTAACAGCAGCGATAATTGGTTTTTCGATGCGGCGTAACTTAATCACGATAGGGTTATAGCGACGACGAATAGAGTCGCCGAGCGAAGGACGCTCTCCCATTTCTTGAGCAATGCTGCGGCTCTGCAAATCTTGACCAGCGCAGAAACCACGACCGGCAGCTGTCAAAATGATGGCGCGAACTTCTTTGTCTTTTTCCATCTCTTTGAGAGCATCTTGCAGCTGGAATGTTAGTTCGTCGCTAAATGCATTGAGTTTGTCCGGGCGGTTCAGGGTGATGATACC
>CALRJJ020000486.1:0-4659 GCA_943367505.1 Flavobacterium psychrophilum
ATTTCAGGCAGACTAAAAGCGTCCCATCTCATTTGGTTGGGTGAGGCTTCGATTTCATTAAAAGGCCTGCTGCGGATAGACTGATTGGCTATGCGCACAAACGGTGAATGCAGAACAGAAGGACGAATGCGATAGAGCCAACTTCTAAAATTTTCATGCCTGGCCATGACAAAAGAGCTACCGCTGAGCTGTTCGGCATAGAGGCCGAGGGGAGCTTTTTGCGGCGAATTTTGGCCGTGAGGAACGGCCCCTTTTTCGGCTTCAGATATAAAGTGATTGCCGAAACCAGCTAGGTAATTGTCACAATCGGGTGAACGTTCTGGGAGCGTCATCAGTTATTCCTTATCAGTTTTTCCTAATCAGTTGTTCCTTTTTTAGATTAGCTTTTCATGAAGATAGCGCGGGCATGGCTGTCCATTTTTGTTGCCTCTGCTTCTCGGCCAGCCGCTCTTAGCATTTTTGCGTAATTTTCATAAATGCCAATTAAGTCGGTATGCAGTGGGCCGAGGGCTTTCTGTCTTACTTCTAGGGCGCGTTTGTAGTTTTGCTCGGCTTCAGGGTATTTGCCTTGGTTGCGTAAGCAGTTGGCTAAATTATTGAGGGAGTTAGCTAGTTTTGGATCTTTAGCGTCAAATTTTTCAGCTTCGGCGATGGCACTGCGAAACAAATCCTCAGCTTCTTGGGGTTTGCCTTGATTCATGGCATTTTGAGCCATTAGGTTGTAACGTTCCCACATCATTTTGTCCTCACTAGGCGTCGGACAATAGTGTAGACCAATCACGCTAAGATAAACTTACTTACTTATTTACGACGGAAAAAGGCGATTTCAAGAGATGAACGATAGACAACGAAAGAACCTCTGGCTTGGCGTTTTGGCCATGGTGATGATAGGAATTTATCCACCATGGAAAGAGTTCGGTGCCGTAGAAAAGCCATCGGTTTTTGCTCCGATAAACCAACCGCCCGCTCTCAGCGCTGGTGCTACTCGTCTTGACATTGATTTTTCCCGGCTGGGTATTGAGATTTTGCTAGCGGCTGCAGTTACGGCTGGTTTGGTTGTCACTGCTGGCGGCCGACCCGATCCGCCGTCGTTTATACAGGCCAGTGCTCCATCAAGTAATAATCTAAATGCCAGTAGTAAAGCAGCTAAGACCACCAGAGTCGATTTACCTCGCGACTATTATTTAGGTGAGCTATTTGTTGAGTCTGATGATGATTCTGAATATTGGGAAGACTACTGCCAGGCCAAGGGCTCAATTGAGTTACCTAAAGGCAAGAAGGTGCAGCTTGAGTTGGCCAAAGATATTCGGGTTGATCTCTCATTCTTAAGTGCTTTTCCTTCGGATGCCATCTATTCTGTTGATGCCAGCGATGCCAAGGTTAGTGATGACGATTTGAGCAAGCTCGGCGGTCTTGGTTCCATCAGAGAGTTAGATTTGTCAGGCACCACAGTTGGTAGCAAGGGTGTAGTCAATCTTAAGTCTTTGGCAAAGCTAGAAAAACTCTGGCTTGACCGCACTGCCATTGATGAGCAGTGTGTTCCAGCCTTAATTTCATTAGGCAAGCTCAAGAAGCTCTCCATCACAGGCACCAATTTAAATGAGTTGGCACTTGAGACTTTGAAGAAAGACATGCCTAACTGCGAGTTGATAATCTCTTAGTTGGTTTTGGCTTATTTACTTATAGGTTTGAGTTTGGCTATTGACCAGTTCTCTCGCTCTTTCTGCCGCTTTCACAACAGCCTTGATTAGAGTCACTCGCAGTTTGCCTTCTTCAAGCTCCATTAGGCCGTCAATAGTACAGCCAGCAGGTGTTGTCACTGTATCTTTGAGCATTGCTGGGTGAGCTTTTGAATCGAGTACCATTTTTGCTGCTCCAAACATTGTTTGAGCAGCCAGTAAAGTTGCAGTTTCCCTTGGAATTCCAAGCTTGACGCCGGCTTCGGCCAGAGATTCAACCACCACATATAAGTAGGCAGGGCCACTAGCTGAAAGGGCCGTCACCGCATCCATAAGTGATTCGTCAACAAAGACTGTTTCGCCTACACATTTGAATATGGCCTCTGCCACAGCAATTTGTTCGGCATTTGCATGGATGCCGGCGCAAAGCCCTGCCATCCCAGCATTTATAACCGAAGGCGTATTGGGCATTGCCCGCACCACTGGCACCCCTTCTCTTAATCGCTCTTGTACGAAAGACGAAGTAACTGATGCCGCTACTGAAATTACTAATTGGTTCGGCGTAATCGTTTCTTTTAGCTCTTTTAGAACACGGTCCATATTTTGTGGCTTTACTGCCAGCAAGATGATGTCTTTGCCCTTCACTGTCTCGATGTTGTTCTGTGAAACTTTGATGCCGAGCTTTTTCTCTACTCGCTCTACTGATGTAGTCTTGCCCACAGAGCCGGTGATGTCTTCTGCTGCCAGGGAACTGTTTTTAAGTAGTCCGGAAATTAGAGCTTCGCCTAGTTTGCCTACACCAACCACGGCCAATGTTTTTTTCGCTAGCATTTGTATTACCTGATTATTTAGTTGTTGAAAGAACGATTTTGCCTGTGGATTTTCTGCTTTCTAACAGCTCATGGGCTTTGCTGGCTTCAGCCAGGCTGATGACTTCTTCAATGTTTAGCTTGAGCCAGCCCGCTCTAATAGCATGGAGAACATCGCTTGCTCTCATCAGTAGCTCATCTCTGTCGTTTAAATGATTGAAGAGACTGCCACCAGATATGGTGATGGAGCGCTTCTGCAGAGAATTGGGCGCAATCGGTTCAGCTGGTCCGCTGGCAGAACCAAAAAGCACCACATGGCCGTGGCTGGCCACTGCTTCAAGCGAGCCGGCAAAGGTTGATTTGCCTACACCGTCTATAACCATTTCGCAACCTTTACCAGAAGTTATTTTGGCAACTTCTTCAACAAAGTCACCGCTACTGTAGTCAATAACATAGTCGGCTCCGCAAGCCTTGGCAATGTCAGCTTTGGCACTGGTAGAAACGGTGCCAATCACTGTGGCTTTTAGGTGTTTAAGCCATTGCACTAACAGTTGACCCATGCCGCCTGCTGCTGCGTGAACTAAGACTGTATCTGAGCCTTTAATCTTGCGAAAATCGTTGATCAAATAATGGGCGGTCATGCCCTGCAGGGGAAAAGCCGCCCCTTGTTCAAAGGATAGTTCGTCTGGCAGCGGTATAAGTTCGCTGGCTGTCACTAAGGATGCTTCGGCGTAGGCGCCAAGAGTACTACTGTAAGCCACTCTATCGCCAACTTTTACACAGTCGACATTGTCGCCAATTGCATCAACTACTCCGGCTCCTTCCATGCCCGGGGTATAAGGCAATGGCACGGCGTAGCGGCCGATACGTTGATAGATGTCGATAAAATTGACGCCGCAGGCGGCAATTTTGACGAGTGCCTGACCTGGTCCTGGCGCCTTAATTTCAAGATCTTGATACTTGAGAACGTCGGGGCCGCCGTTTTCGCTAACTAAAATGCCCTTGACTTTGCTCGCTGACATAATCACCATTTGTGTTAATAAAGAGGACCATCTAAAGTAATGGTAAAAGCTATGCATTTATTTTACGGTCTCAACAGTAGCATACGAAAATCAAACAAAATTGAAAAACTCATTCGATAAGTCTTTTGGCTTTGCTGCTGCCTTCTTAGCTCTGGTCGTTACCATTTCTTATGGTTATTGCTTAAGCGGTTATTTTTTGGCCGATGATACCTGGCAAGTGCAGTTTGCTTATCGGGTCATGAATGGCGAAGCCCATCTGCTTTTCGATAATTTTGCCAAAAGTTATTTGGCTGTGCCTTCACTCGATTTTTATAGACCGTTGCTTGGTTTTACATACTTGAGCGACTATCTAATTTATGGTTTAAACCCGTGGGGTTATTACCTTACTAATTTGATACTGGCTTGGTTAGCTGCTCTTTTCTTCTTTATGTCGGTGCGAGCATTAACAAAAGACTTTGGTTCTAGTCGTTCGTTCTATTGCGCATTGTCGGCTGCTGCTTTGTTTGCCTCATCACCACTGCATTGCGAGGATATCTGTTGGATTTCTGGTCGCGCTGATTTACTTGCTGCGGTCTTCTATTTACCGTCTCTCTATCTGGCAATCAGAAGTTGGCAGGCGCTAGACAAGAATGATTCACTTAAGTTCTACAGCTTATCTCTGGGTTTGTATGTGCTGTCGCTTTTGAGTAAGGAGTCGGCAGTAGGTTTGCCTATAGTTATTGCTTCACTGCCGCTAATTTGTCAACGCGGATTAGCTGAGCCTTTCACTAGAAAGGATTTGAAGCCATGGTTGATGTTTAACTTGCCCTATTTTCTCGTGCTGGTGCCCTACTTTATTGTGAGAACGCTAGCCTTGGGTGACCCTATCGGTGGCTACTCTGGCGATATGGGCAAAGCCCTTACTCCGCTGTTGTTTTATCGCTGGGCGGATCCAGTTACTTTTTGTCGTTTAGTTTTTCCGCTGCCTTACTGTATTTTTCCTAAACCAGACGCTTTCGTTTTGATTATCGAATGTCTTTATGCCGTGATTTTTGGCCTATTTATTGTTCGTCTGGTTACTCAACAGATTAACTGGCGCGGACTCTTGTTCGTCGGCATAATGACGTTTCAGGCTTTGTTACCGCTCTATAAATTGTGGGGCCTAGATCA
>CALRJJ020000487.1:0-4655 GCA_943367505.1 Flavobacterium psychrophilum
AAGAGCAATCAGTTTATTCTCCACCGCTAGAGACAATGACTTATCAAAGAGAATATGACGGCCAAGAATCCGCCGATCTGGCAGACTCCGAAGACCCAATTGAAAGCAGCATCAATCAATTCTTTGACGTCTTCGCTGGCCAAGCCAACTTATACAACGAGACAGTAAATAGCCTTGAGCTGGTCATCGGCATCCAGCGGCCGCTAAATAGCCATGAATTTTTCCCAGCCGATAGCAAAGAACCTGTCCTCACCGCCTGCCTACACACAGCTCACTGGGGGCTATTCTTCTTCGGCTACGGCAACACTATTGATCTTTACTTGCTGCCCTACGAAGAGGGAGAGGCTCTATCGTTTAATGAAGTACACAACGACGCTTGCAAGCCCCATCTGACGTTCACCATGAGTGAAGACAGCAATGGTCGGCAGTGGTTTGTGGACGGCAAAGCGTTGCGGCGTGAGGGTCTCCCTGACCTGGCCAGGGAATTGCTAGACGACCTTGTTCATGCGGCCACAAATTCTAGAGGATCACAATAATCTTTGTGTCCGATTGACATTGATTAATGCATATCCAATAGCCCCACCCACAGCCAATGTCGAGAAATTGCGCAATCTGTATATAAGCAATTAGCAAATCCTGCAGCGGAGTTAATCACGGTGAGAGAAATAGCTGACCATGCGAAACCTGACTTTAGTAAAGAACTAGCAAATCCAGGTTCATTGGGCCTGGCTCCAATAAACGAAAAGGCTTATGCGGAAGAAATGAAGCTGTGGAAGCAAGCCCAAAAGACTGACGCAGAACCGAAACAGCTAGCAGAATTCAACCTGAGGGACGTGGTCGACTATAGCAAAGATTTAGAGCGGCTCAAAGAGCTTGAAAAAAACGGAACTTGCATCCTTGGAGTTTATGCGGGTAAAGACAAAAAGGTTCAAATGACAGGCAAGGACTGCGAATTCATAATTGTGCCAATGACCCCAGAAGAAATCAAGAAAGAAAAAGCCCGAGAAGAATTTGAAAACTCCCCGGCAGGCAAAGAGAAGCGAAAGCAAAGGTTTTTGGAAATCCTGGGATAAACCACAAGGTTGCCGCAGTAACATCGCGATGAAATCCAAAGGAAAGAGCCCCAACCCTACGGTCGAGGCTCTTTGTAATTTTGCGCAGCGAAGCATCGCAAGCTATTCAAGAAGTGGCAAATTAAGGGTTGAAAGGATGAATGTCTCCTGGTTTTCTCAACATCTTGTTGACTTCGTCCAAGTGCAATTCTTCGCCCATAATCATTTCACGAGCATACTCTTCAAGCAGAACAGATTTGCCTTCTGAAGCGTGGAGAAGTTCATAATATGCAGCGATAGCAGTTTTCTCATGCTCTAAGCTCTCGCGCAAAATATCACCCAGGTCATGCTTCTCAGTCTCAAGCAATGGCCCAATTTTCAGGGATGGGTGGCCGCCCAATAAGGTCACAAGTTCACCGGCCTTGTGTGCATGCATCAGACTCTCATTAGAGTTAGCCTTAAGCCAGCTGACAATAGGAATGCGGTTATAACCGTAGACCATAAGAGAATAGTGGGTGTAGCGGACAACGCCAGCTAACTCCAACTCCATAATCTTATTGAGAATGTCTATCGCTTTCAGCTTATCCTTGTCATCCATGGTGCTCAATCTCCTCTAGTTGCAGATATAACTCTAGCCGATTGAAAACTAAGATGCCTCTCCTCATTTCGAGAATTAAGCGTTTCGGTGGACAGTAGCAGTCTGGCAGCTTCCAGACCGGTAACCTTCCTGCCCCTTGCCGCCAGAAGTCAAGCGCTCAGGCCGATTGCAAGACCGAAATGATTTGCTGCACATTTGGCCGCTCGCTAATATTGCTACTCGTCAATGCAAACAACAGGTGGTTTAAGTTACCGGATATTGGTATCCCCTCAGCTCGCACATCTAGCTGTGTCAATGGTCGTGGGTCTTGTCCTGTCAAAAGGAAATAGATAGTACCGGCCATGCTGTAATAGTCACTAGCTACCACAGCTTTACCTTGGATTTGTTCCGGTGGCATGTAGTGATGCCTGCCGATGATTGTTCCCGTCGCTCCTGCAAGAAACTCCATCGCGGCATTGAAGTCGACTAAAGCAAGAAATTTGTTTGATCTGATTATGAGATTATCCGGCGTAAAATCTCGATGCACCAGGGGCGGTTGCTGGCAATGAAGATAACTGAGAATCTCAGCCATTTGCAAAGCCAGCGCTTTCACTTCGGCCTCTCTCATGGGCCCGTTGTCGATAATGACCTGACGCAGAGTTGAACCGGGAATTTTTTCCAACACAATATAATGACGATCATTCTCCACAAAAGTATCAAGCAACCGACAAACTTGCGGATGCTGAATCTTAGACAGAAGAGCGGTCTCTCTATTCATGTGCTCCAGGAGAGAGGCTTTAACTGCTTCGCTCTCAAGCTGCTTAATTGCCAGCTCCTTAATAACAACCTGTTCGCCTCGGGAATTGACAGCGTTATATACGGCAGAAAAGCCACCAAAGCCAAGCTGGCTAGTAATTTCGAAACGCCGATTTTGCAGTTTTATACCGGCCGGCAATGGTCGAAAAGTAGCCAAACTAAAACGCCGACTGAGTTCATCATTCCACAGCGCCGTGTAACTCTTGAGCCCCTGCTTCTGCAATGCCTGGCTCAGATAGCCTCGCAAGTCGACAAAATTTTCACCTATTGCCGACGGCGGTGCCCACATTTCTAGTGCTACAAGCAGCTTTTCAATGTCTTGATGCAACATAGTTTTCAGGACAATGCGAGTACTGCTTCCATCCTTAAATGTCAGAACTACGGCATCGCTATCCTCAAAATCCGGACCATCATTCCAATATATAAAAGCATTTTTTAGTTCTTCCCAACGCCGCCAGCGCCGCCCCTTCAATTGCAAAATTGTGGCAAATGGAAAAATCGCACCACCCGAGGTAATAATGAGTGGCTGTATCTGCGCCAGATAAGAGTCGCGAATTTTGCCGACTCTGAACCACAAAGAAAAGGTTGCTATACCAAAGAAGGCAAGAGTCAAGACTATCATTTCCATTAAACTGGTACCTTTCATGGTAATACCACAGTAGAAAATCATTGCGGATAGAAGCAACAGGGCAATCGTGCACAAAACTAAAACGACTTGTGTGATCGCGTGAAGTCGCTCGATTTTCTTAATCGGGGCAGGATGATAGTTAAGCTTACTTAGATTAGCTTGGTTATTCATGTATCGATGCTCTCATCGAAGACTGAATCAGAGTCGTTATTTCATCGACTGACTGAAACCTATCGTTGGGTAGTTGAGCACGACATTTATAAACTATTTCGGTAAGCAAGGGCGAGACCCCTGGCTCAGTCAACAATAGGTTCGTCTGCTCAAGAGCCACCGGATCGCAGCCAGTCAGCAAATATTGCAATGTGCCACCAAGGGCATAAATATCAGACTGCGCGCAAGTTTCACCACGAAACTGTTCAGGCGGCATATAAGCAGGCTTGCCAGCTGGCGGCAGACCAGATACAGCACCAGTGGGTTCGGCAATAGTAAAATCGATTAGAGTGAGTTTCTGTTGTCCATCAATAATGAGATTGTCGGGGGTGAAGTCGCGATGAACAATGACCGGGGTGGAACTATGCAAATACCCAAGAATCTCGCACATTTGCAAAGTCAAATCTTGCACTAATGCGGTCGGCAAGCCCCCCCGAACTGCGTGATATTGTCTGAGATTTTTTCCACTTATTCGTTTGAGTACGAGAAAAGCACAACTGGAAGTACTAAACCAATCAACAAACTGCACAATTTGTGGATGATTGATCCGCTGCAATACCATAGACTCAGCCTCGAGCTGCTGAACGGCAATGTCTTTCAAATGCTTTCCCTGATAAACAGGCAGTAGATATGCCTTTACAACGACTTCTTCTTGCGTTGTTTGGTCGTGGCAAAGATAGGCGTGACCCTGTCCACCAGAAGCCAATTTCGATTTAACTAAATAGCGACCAGCGGCCAAGGTCTGACCATCTGGTATCTCCTGTAGAGACTCGGCCTCTGGTGCTGACGATAAACTATCGAGCCAAAGCTCGGTAAAGGACGTATCAGCACTGGGTAGAGTAAGGGCTTTGGCAATACCATCATCAATGCTGATATGTTTTGCAAAATTAGTAAGCGCATGGGAAATTACCATCCAATTCTCATGAGTATGGATGGCCGAGAGCTTTATACAAATAGGCTCTTTCATCTGGGTGCCAGAAATGACTATGGTCTGTTTTGCAAAATCGCTGCTCTTTGACGGTGCTAGTTCAATTGTAGTGATTGAGGAAAGCGGTATAGAGATTGGCTCCTGCCCCTTCAAATACAAGTTCAGCACTTTCTCTCTGACACTTATTGAGACTACCTTCAACAGCCTTGTGCTCAAATATCTATCGATCTTCTTTTTGAAGTATTGACCAAAAATATTCAAGAATAGAACTGGCCCACAAAAACAAAACACCACAAGCAGGCCATTTAGCAGAGCCACACTCGAGCCCGCAAACAGCAAGGCCAGCAGTGCGCCAAGGATCATCACAGAGCCGATAATGACGCTCCAAAACACAAATCGATAATAGGTGGGCTTAGAGTCTTCGAGAAGGTCCATGGAGCTATC
>CALRJJ020000488.1:0-4644 GCA_943367505.1 Flavobacterium psychrophilum
ATTGTGGCGCAGCTGTCAGAGGAAGAGAAAAGTACTCTACTAAGAATTGCCCGTGCTACTTTAGAGTTTTATGTTACAACTGGCCGTGTGCCTGAAATTTCAGATTTGGATGTAAATACCAATCTTAGTGGCAAGCTTTTGTGCCCCCATGGTGTTTTTGTCACTCTCTATCAGCGCTGCCCTGGTCTAAGCGAAGAACATAGCCTGCGCGGTTGTATTGGTTATATTTTGCCAGTGCAGCCACTCTATCAAGCTGTAATTGCTAACACTGTAGCTGCATGTTCTAGAGACCCGCGTTTTGAAACGGTCACTAGTGACGAGCTAGAAGGTCTTGAAATAGAGGTTAGTGTGCTCACTCATCCTCAACCGATCGAATCGGCCGAGCAAATTAGGCTTGGAGTCGACGGAATTATTTTGCATATGGGCCAGAGACAGTCGGTTTTTCTGCCCAAGGTCGCCACTGAGTATGGCTGGACCATTGAAGAAACTATGGCTCAGCTTTCTTCGAAGGCAGGGCTTGATAGAGCCGCCTGGAAGCGCAATAGCCGCCTTGAAGTTTTTCAAGCCGAAGTGCTGTCAGAGTCGTAAGCAAAACAATAATGCTAGAAGTGAATGATGTGACTTTGCAGTAAATAGACAATGATGTTCTGCACCATTACTTGGAAGCCTGCAAACATCAAGAATATAAGGGTGTTGTCCTGGCTGGCGAAACGTGTCAGTTCGGCTTCTATACTCGGTGCCAGATTCTTTTGGGCTTGGGCATTTAAGACATTATTAGAGACAATCAAGCGTGGATTATTGCGCCAGAGGCCATAGCTAAACATTTCATCGACACTATCATCGACAACAGCAAGGCGAAGACCAGGTAAGGCCAACTTTTCACATTGCGAAGAGAGTATCAGAGCTAACTCCGGGTTGTCTTTGGCTACTTCTTCCATGGCTAAGAAACGAGCTTTATAGTAGCGCCGTTCAGCCCAGTCAAGCACCAGTGGCAGTAGCATAACAAAAAGAACATTGACACTTAAGATTACCAGCGCGGCACCACGATAACCGACATCATCGGTGGTGACGTAGTAGGCCACTGGAACAGTCAACGCTAAGCCAACAAGAAAAGTGGTGGCGTAATATGCTTTTAGAACTCTTGATGGTGTGACCATAATTATCTGCCTACAAGTTTACGAGCGAATTAACGCCTGTCTTTTGCATCTTTCTCTTAGATGTTCTGTTTAGTTTGTTCCACCTTAGCTTGATAGTGAAACCCAAAAAAAACGCGAAACGACCGCTTGACAATGCTCTGACGGCAAATTTATTTATTTGGCTCATTTAATATATGATTGAAGGTGTTTCAATCAGCGTGTAGTTATTTGAAATCAGATTTAACGCAATATAAAAGTCAGCTATTAAGCTTCATTCGCCGACAAGAAGCCCTGAAGCTTAAGGGTGACGTTGAAAAACTGAGCGAATTAGCCGAAACACCTGACGACTTTTTACTGAAAAAGTGGGTGTGGACGGTTTGTTTGCTCGCTGGTCCAGGTGCATTCGTGGTTATGCCTTTACTACTCTGCGTTTTGGGGATTTTTACCCCGGCGCCAGTTATGGATGTCTTCTGGTTCATTACTAAGCTTGGTATGGCTTTAGTGCTTGTAATGTTTAGTCTGGCTGTTTTCTTCACTCTGCGCTCAAGTCGAGAATAGATGCTAGTGTGAGAATTTATCCATTTAGGCCCACGGGGGCCGATGTTATACTCATGACTTCCTCCGCCACGAGAAGTCTATGAGATTTGCCTCCGCCTTCCTATTCTTGTGTTTGTTTGCCATAGCTCCAGCTCTGGCCTCTGACACTGGCTCTAAATGTTCGCATATAACTATTCCAGTGCTTTACATGACTGACCGTGCAGCTTCTGCCAAGGGTTATGCACCACAGCGCAAAGTTGAAGACGGCAGCTCTATTTATCACGTCAACTGCGGCAGCGCAGAATATACAATTGAGAATTCGCGCGGCCAAGCCTTGACCGATCAACAGAAGAAATTGGGTTGGCTGCCTGCAGCGACGCGCTCGAAGGTTTTGACAAAAGAGCTGGCAGGTTCAGGCACAAGCAGTGCATACAGTGCTTTTGGACAGGCTATCAAAGACGTTGCTGCCAGTTCGGGCCAGAGGGAATTCTTTATCATCGTCCATGGTTTCAACACTACATTTGCTCAGGCCGTTCAATCGGCTGCTCTCTTGGCCTATAGTTCAGAAAAACCTGTGATTGTTTATGATTGGCCCTCGAAAGGTAAGCCCGGACAGTATCAAGTTGATGCGGGCAATAATGAGTGGAGTCAGGAGCATTTTGACCAGTTGGTTGATCAATTGGCTGAAGTCAAAGCCTCTGGTATCAAGTTCAATTTATTAGCTCACAGTATGGGTAATCGTCTGGCCATTCGCTCGGCCCCTGTACTTAGAGGCAAGCACCTCTTTGATCAGATGTTTTTAGTAGATGCCGATTTTGATGCTGAAACTTTTGTGCACTACATGTCTAGGTATGCTCGCATAACCGAAGAAAATCAGCGCAGTGATGGGGCCAGTGGTCTTAAACCACCCAAAGTTCGTATTCTTTTTTCGCACCGCGATCATGCCTTACCGCTCTCTGAGTTTCTCTATGGCGGTTACACCAGGTTAGGTCAGGCCGCTGATGGCATGCTCACTTCTGTGTTTAGCTTGTCAGCTTTTAGTCGCATGCTAGAACATGCCAATAATGTAATTGCCGGAACTGCTGGAACTGCTGATACTAGAGCTAATGTTGAAGTAAGACCAGATTTGATGCTCAAATTTGAGTGGATTGACTTTACTGCACTCGATTACGGCATTGTTGGTCACACTATTCCTTATCAGCTCATAGCTAATCTAGCAGCCACCGATAAACCCGGTGAAGGTCTTGAGCTAGTTGAGAGTGAAAACGGTTCTGTCAACAAATTGAGCAAATTTTCGCTTGGTCTCTTTCACGAAAAGAAGCGTATTTCGTCTCGCATTGGTCACTGTAAACGGGTAGTTTTAAATAAAGATGCAAGCAAAGGGCAAGTGGCCAGCACAAAGGCTGCGCCTAACTAGCTAGCGCCACCAGATTGGTTTGTCGGCGCCAAAGGGGCGTACTGGCAAAATATCAACTTGGGGAGAATGCTCGAACTGCACTGCTGGGGCTAATTCGGTGATGGTGCCATAGGGCGATTGTACATCTACTAGTTTAGAGGGGTAGTCATCTTTCTCGCGCTCATTCTCATAGGCGCTTTGAGCAATGTTGCCAAAGTCTTGCACCCACATGGCACTGCGAGCCAGTGAGACCTTAACGTGATAGCTACCACCCTCGGTGGCACGGCGCAAGAGTGCACTCATTACACCAGAGGCAGCTAGATAAGCCGTGAGAAAATCATTTAAATAGAATACTGGTGAAAACTGAGGCACACCCATCTTTAAGGCCCCTTCGGAGCGAGCGAAGCCTGTCGCTACCTGGGCGTTTTGATCAAAGCCCGGGCGGTCTTGCCAGGGGCCACTATGACCATAGGCATTGATAGTTAGATAAATCAAGCCTCTGTGATCTTTGACAAGATTTTCGGGCATGAGTTCGAATTTTCTATTGACCGCTGGGCGATAAGATGTTGTAAAAACATCGGCGCCAGCTGCTAATGTTCGCATCTGCACCATATTTTCTGGCTGATTAAGATCAAGGTAAGCCAAGTGCTTACCAGGATTTACCAGTAAGTTCTGGGGCAGAGTATCGCCGTGATAGGGTGAACTTATATGCAGCACCTGAGCACCATAATTTGCCAGTGTTCTAGCACTGCGCGGCCCTGCTAACACATGGGTAAAGTCTAAGACCTTGATGTCGTTGAGGGGGCCGTTGCCGCCATTCTTGCTAAATGGAATCGGTTGGCCTTCGGCAATCTTTTCAATTTCAACTACCGGCACTTTCAGCAATTCCTGGCCCTGGGGATGGGCCCGCCACTCTTCTTTTGTATAGGCAAGGCAGGCTGGCAGACCAGCTTTCGAAAGTGCTTCTTGTAGCTCTTCACCATCGTGTTTGGCAATGCTGCGCGCGATTGAGTCGCGGTTATTGCCACAGTCAAAGAAATTGAGATAGCCGCGCTCTAGTTTTATATAGGGCGGCCCTGATTCAATCATGATGTACTTGTCGTCGCGACACTGAAAAATTCCGTTGGTGGGAATGTACTCCGCTCCCACAGTCATGGCATAGCCAGACTGCCAGAGAAAATGAGATGAGTGGAGAAAATGAATGGCATCAGTAACACTGACAGTCAACGAATTGCTCTTGCCCCCTTGTTGTCTGGCAATTGAGGCTGCCGCCATGGCTTCGGCAGTTAGTGCGTAAGCCGTGGCTTCAGATAGGTGGTGGGGGCTGCGTAAAATCGGATCGCTGCCTATTACAGTGACGTCGCCGTCAAAATATTTGTCTAAGCCCAGCAGTTGCGATAAAGCTTGCAACTCCTTTAGTTCACCTTGGGCAAGAGAGCGACGGCAATTCACCAACTTCTCGTTCATAGACTTGTGCATAGACTTGCTTATCCAATTGTATTGATTACTAACTGAGTCATGAATTCTAGCAAGTTGAGAGCATGCCTCTATGATTTCCTATTGCCAAGAGCTGTT
>CALRJJ020000489.1:0-4643 GCA_943367505.1 Flavobacterium psychrophilum
CAACTTGCCAGCCTTCTTCCTGCGCCGCTGGGCTCATAAATATCCGTTTATGCAAGGCTATCCCTATGTCTGCTTTATGTTCATGGCTATTTGCGCTTTGATGATTGTGCTTCTGCCAGGGCAAGTCGATAACTTGGGTCAAGTCTATGGCATGGCCTTCCTGGCAGTTATGTGTTCATTCTGCTTTGGCGTACTAATGCTGCGCATTAAAATGCCGCTCAAGGTTGAACGCTCGCCCTACAAAACCAAATGGACATTCCCTTTCAAGGGCTACCAACTGCCAATTCCTCCAGCCATTGGCTTAGCCACTCTACTATTCTGCGAAATCGTTCTGCTCTTCTCGGCTGAAGGAGCTAGAGGACTAGGTTTCCAGATTTTAGGGGTAATTCTAATTGTCATGTGCTTCTATCGTATGGGTGTTTTGGAAGGACGTCTGCGCGAACTTCCCGACCTGCGCCTGGGCATGGGTAAATTTGCCAGCATGGAAGAGATTCCAGAGACTCTGCCTATCTACGTACTCTGTACCGGTGGAGCCAAGGCCAGAAGCCTGGCGACAATGCTTATCAAACTACTTGAGCGCGAAGAGCCCGGCCCCAAAGAAATTGTCATCTTCCATGCTGAAGAAGAGTCTGCTCGCCGCGGCATGATGCACGAACTCTTACAGCGAGTGGTATCACAGCAGATTGGGCCTAGTTTCAAAAATCACGATATCGTCTTAACTACTAAGATTTTGCCAGATACCCTGGTTGATGGTCTTATCTACCTGAAGAAAGCACACCCGTTCAAAAAAGTATTTATCGGCACTGGTACTGATCCTGAAACTGCTGAGCGCTATGCTCGCGATTTAGAGAGTAATTTAGGCGTGCCTGTGGAAAATATAGGAAGGCCCACCTTGATCGATACAAAAACGACCAAATAACCTTCGCTATTACACTTCACCAGGAACATTAGATGACCAGGACAATTTCCTTCCCGTCAGATAAATCTCTTGGTCTACTATTTTTAATTACACGCTCAGGCGGCCAGAGCGGTTGGTGGGAAGAGAAACTGGGGGATGCCCAAGGCCAGGTTACGATTCCGACCGAGGCCAACTTGCATTTGCTCTTAGATGGCAACGCTGACCTCTCAAGACTAAGGCAACTAAAGCCAAACGACCTGCAGTCGATTGATTTCCGCCAGATAGACATTACCGACTCAGATTTAGAGCACCTGGCCCATTTGTCGGGTCTGCGCTATCTCACCTTGCCCGATCGTAATATCACCGATAGTGGCTTGGCTTCTCTGCGCAATTTGATCTATCTCAATATTCTTGATCTTGGCGCCACCCGTGTTACCGATTTCGGGCTACACCGGCTCAAGCACTTGACCGATCTGCGCAAGCTCTATTTAGACTCAACCATGGTCACCGGAGAGGGAGTGATTGAACTCAATCAAAAGCTCACTCGCTGCCATATAGTTTTGCATGGCGGGCGCACTCTGGCTTTTCCTTTTGAATGTTCTCCTGGCCGTCTCTGGCTTGCCCGAGCTGAAACCAACGGGCAGAGAGACTGGACAGAGTTAGGTACGGCCCAGGGCACAGTAGAAGTTTCGCGGCGAGCATTTGTGCGTTTAGAAGTCTTAGATCGCACAGCCCTGAAAGAGTGCAATCGTCTCAAGCCAGACGATATTCAGTCGCTTGATTATCTCTTCCCTGAAATGAATGAAGAAGATTGGGACTGTGTCAATCGAATCGGCGGCCTTAGAGAGCTGCGATTGGGTGGCGTTGAGCTTGGCAAAGCTAGCCTGCGCGATCTGGCAAACTTGCAGCGACTGCGCACGTTTCAGCTGACCTCCTGTCACCTTTCAGACCAGGCCCTCAAACCTGTTGAGAAATTGAATTCACTAAAAGAATTGAGAATTTCGCACTGTCAATTTGACAATGTCAAACTGGGTGATGTTCTATCTCATACGCCGGCCAAGAAACTTTTGCTTGAAGGCGCACATATAGACGATAAGCTACTGAGCACAATAAACAAAGTAACTGACTTCGAAGAGCTCTATATAGTATTCTCGGCGGCCACAGACGCTGGTCTCGAATGTCTGCAATACTTTCCCCAACTAACTACTTTAGTCTTGCGTATAGACGCTTTGACCGAGGAAGGCCTCAAGCATGTCAGTGAACTAAAGCGTCTGCGCCGCCTAGTGGTGCGGGCCGACGACGTGTCCGAGACTTTCTTCCACTCACTGGTTGGCCTGACTGAATTAGAAGAACTATCCATTCGCCAAATAGATTTGCGTGGAGACGGCCTTACTAGCCTGAAACACCTGACTAACTTGAAGCGACTTCATTTAAGTGCCTACAGCGACAATAGTAAGCCTGATTATTCAAGCTACAAAAAGAAAGTCAAACTTCTCATTCGAGACCTGCCGCAACTAGAAGAAATGTCTATTCGTTCAGATGGCGCCACCATAGAATTACATGACTTGCCGAGACTAAAAGTACTAGATGCTAGCAATAATTCAGTCAATGACAAAGGCTTTATCGGCATCGATAAGCTCACTAGCTTAGAGACACTGCACCTAAAAGGCTGCAATCGCATAGGCAATGACACTCTTAGTAAAGTCGGCACGCTCAGTCACCTTAAAGAACTCGATTTATCACTCACCCGTATTACCAATGAAGGTATCAGCAAATTAGCGAATTTGAGCGAATTGCGTTATCTCAATATTGCTTCAACGTCAGCTGACAATCAAGCCCTTGCGCATCTCAAACACTTAAGAGAACTGCGTTTTATCGAGTTTCCAAAGCCCTTAACCGATGACGATTTACCGAACCTTAGTGAACTGACCAAGCTACGCAATGTTAGACTTGGAGCCGTTACCGATGACGGCATGGCCTCGTTAACAAAGCTGACATTTATTAACGAGATTAACTTAGCGGGAGCCAATATTGGCGACGACACCCTCTCGCACTTGCGCAACTTGACTCACTTAAAAAATCTGAACCTCGCTAATACCGGTATTTCAGATCAAGGCATGGTTTTCATAAGCAATTTCAAAGAACTGAGCACCCTCAATTTAAGTGGTACCGATATTGGTGACCAAGGGGTGGCGGCCATTACCAATTTGTCACTCTTAAAAGCCCTCGATTTAGAAAATTGCAAGCGCTTGCGCGACAAGGGCATATCGCTAGTTGCAGCACTCTACAATCTTCAGTGGCTGAACTTATCAAATACCAGAATTTCTGACAGTGGTTTATCGAGTGTTCGCCGCCTGTCCAAACTCAACACTCTGCGGCTTTCATTCACCCATATAACTGATAACGGTTTATTTGTCTTGCGTGACTTGCCTGAGCTGCGCGCCCTCGACCTAGAAAATCTTGAAATCACTGGTGACGGCCTTAAGCATCTAGTCAACTGTCGCAAATTGAAAGATCTCAAACTTTCATCAAGCAGCATCATTGATAGTAGTATTCAATACTTAAGTGCGCTGCCAGCACTAGAAGAACTAGACTTAAGAAACACCCTAATTACTGCAGAAAGCCTAGAAACACTGGCACAAATCAAAAGCTTGAAAAAACTTGTGTTGATGGGTACCAATGTTATGTATAAAGACCTTGTCAAACTAAGTGCCTTAACCGAATTGGAGACGCTCACTTTTCATGACGTAGAAGCTACCCGCGCTGAGAAAGCAGCTCTAAAAGCAGCTTTGCCAGATACAAAAATTCAATTGCTCGACCGCGAAGTAAACTACTCATAACCAATACTGATATTTAGTAATTTGAGGTATCTAGATGCCCACAGAGTTGCTGCAAGAAAAAATAGCCGCAGCGATTGCTTCATTTAATAGAGGCGGCCATGAGCAAGCCGAGGCCTTTTGTCGCCAAGCTCTAGCATTTAAAGAACCTTCTGAGCTGGCCGATCGCTGGGCCGCAGAAGCCTTTGGCAATCTCGGTATGGCCTTTATGAGCGTAGCTAAATTCTCAACCGCTGAATTATGTCTAGAGCGCTGCATCAACGTGCTAGAGAATGATAAGAACATTCACCCATCAACACTTGCGCAGCTAATTTCAAATCGCGCCAGTTGTTTTCTTGCCGAAGAGAAATTTGCCGAGGCCTTACCTCTCTGCGAAAAGGCCTGGGGAGTAGCTGAGCTTGCTGGCAAATCTAGTGACGAGCAAAGACCAGTATTTCTATCAAACCTAGCTAGTGCCTACTATAAGCTTGATCGTTTTCGAGAAGCTGAATGTTATTACAAACTGGCTATAGAAGCTGCGGAAAACATCTGGGGAGACCATGAACTTGTGGCCGTCACCCAAAACAACCTGGCCAACTGTTGCCGCGACCAGGAGAAATATGACAAGGCGGTAGAACTCTACAATCTTTCAATTGCTTATTTCACAGATAATGGTGGTGCCAGCCCAGATCTTGCCTTCGCACTCAATAGCTACGCCGACTGCCTGCGCAAAATGGGCAATGAGCCAGAGCTAGCAAAAGTGACAGCGCGGCTAGCTGAAGTAGAAGAAGAATTGGAGCTGCAAGCAGACTAGATAGTTCTAGTAGGCCTGTTTTGCTATCTCAGTCTTTTTAGGAAAGTCTTTTTAGAGAAGTTTTTCAATATCGGCTGAAATATCAGCAGGCTCTACATTTGGTGCATAGCGTTTC
>CALRJJ020000490.1:0-4637 GCA_943367505.1 Flavobacterium psychrophilum
GACCATACTTCTCATAGACATACTGCAATACTTGTTCTCTTTCCTGGTGAGCAATATCAAGGTCAATATCTGGCGGCTCATGGCGACCTTCAGAAAGAAATCTCTCAAAAAGTAAATCCATGCCAATTGGATCAACTGCTGTAATCATCAAGCAATAACAGACAGCCGAATTAGCAGCAGAGCCTCGCCCCTGCACCGCTATTCCATTAGAGCGAGCATAACGGACGATATCCCACATAATCAAAAAATAGGGAGCTAACTTCAGCTTATTGATCAAATTCAATTCATGATTCAACTGCTTGCGATGCTGCTCTGTAATATCGACATAGCGCTTGGCTGCGCCAGACCAGACTAATTGCTCTAGCAGCCCGGGATAGCTTATGGCCGTCGGTAGAAGCTTGCCTTCATGCTCTATTTGAACCATATCAGCTGTCTTATCTGTACTCGAGATAGCAGAAATTCCACAATATTCAGCCACTTCTTCATTACAGGTAAAAGACGGCAATGGTGGTTCCAGCCAACCAAGCCGAAACTGACAGCGTTCAGCAATTGCAAGTGTATTCTTTATACCAATAAGATTATCGCGCCAGAGATGAGTCATCTCTTCTGGCGATTTCATATACCAACTGCCATTGGGACGAAGTCTTGTACCTGCATTTGCCAGCGTGACTTTATGTCTTAAGCAAGTGAGAACATCATGCACAATGCGCCTTTCGCTAGTGGCATAATGGACATTATTAGTAACTACCCAACTGACTCCAGTGGAACTAGCCATCTCAATAATCTGACGAACAATCAGTGCTTCTTGGGTAATAAAATGATTGCCAACTTCTAGATAGAAGTCTGAACCAAAGACCTCGACAAAGCGCTTTAGAAGCCGACGAGCAGCCATTGTATCGTCGCGTGCCAGAGCCGCCGGGATTGCTCCATGGTGACAACCAGAAAGTGCTAATAACCCACCAGCATGACCAAATAATTGCTCATAACTTACACGTGGACTGCCCCGCTCGCGTTCCATCCGAGCAAGAGTAATTAAGGCACAGAGATTGCGATAGCCAGAAAGATCTTGCACCAATAGAATTAGGTGTGAATTATCTTCAAGAGTAAGTTCCGCACCAATTATTCCAGGAAGCGAAAGCTCTCGAGCAGCATGGGCAAAGCGAGGAATGCCACCTAAATCATCATGATCTGTAATCGCCAGAGCGGCAAGACCCAACTCTTTAGCCCGACCAACTAAATCTTCGGGATTAGAGGCACCATCCAAGAAGGAAAACCCAGAGTGGCAATGAAGTTCGGCGTATCTAAACAACTTACACCTAAAGATAATCTCTCACTCGGAATGGTCGTGATTAGTCGAACTTATGCTTAGTCGAACTTTCTGACTTAGTCGAACACTCCTTCCACAAACCACCCTCTTTCTTGATGATCATAGACAAGTAAAACGGTCATCAATGCCGGCAAAATTGATCGAATTCCACTCTTAAGGCCCGCTCTTGAAAGCATTGCTACTTCAGGCTTCTTCTCAATCAAAGCAACATAGTATGACTTGCGAACAGGTTTTTCCCACCACATACCAGAGATTTTCTCTGGAGTAGTTATTTGATTTACGTGATACCAATTTCCTCTATAAGTAATGGCAGCAGGACGAAAAGGTGTGTATCTATCAACTTCAGAACTAGACTCACTCTTCTCTTTAAATTGAACGAATACCGGCATTGCCGGCAGGTGACGCTTAAGCACCAATCCTGGCATCAAGCAGTCCTTTCTAGATTTTTTAGTAGTTAAAAGGGCAGTGTGACTAAGAAATACCTCATGAACGGGAGTAGCTGAATTAGCATTTGCAATAAAATCTGATTGACCAACAACAGGAATCCAAACACCAGCTAGTTCTGGCAAATACTGATCATTTAGGACAGGTTTAACAAGAGCTTCTTCACCAAGTCTAGTAATGAAGCGCTGCAGCAATAGCAAAACGGGCTCGGAGCTATCATCAAGTTCATCACCGCCTGTTAGTAACAGCTCTTCTCTTGAAAAATTGGAATTCTCAGACGGGGAAATGGTCGCTTTCGTTTGTTCAAAATACTCTTTTGAAAATCTTGAAACGCCGAGGTAAATTGCAGTGAACTCACGTCTTAGCTGCTTCGATTCAAGGGAAAGCCTTAATACATCTAACAAGAACTTACTGTTACTAGAAGAACGAATAAGCTTAATGGTGCGCTCATCGAACTTATCGTTATCATTAAAGAAACAAACAGTAAGCTCGTCAGCGCAAAGACCATCAGTCTGCAAATCACGAGTCAAACGTTCTAGCATTGTCTTAAAAATGAACAAAGTATCGCGCAATGATTCAGTAGCAGAGCCGATATCAATAGTGCATTGATACTGTTTTTCTTGAACCGGTAGCGCCGGCTGAGTACTATCTCTGCCACAAGCGAGTTCATAAGCACTTATCACGCTACTATCAAAACGTCCTATATATGATGAAACCGGCACCTCCGTAAACTGACCAATTGTTCTTATACCTAACTCTTTTAAATTTCCCTTCGCCTCTTCCTCGACGGGCAGGAAGTCGATAGAAAGAGGCGAAAGGAAAACTGTATCGCAGTCGGGGGTAACTATGTACCAGCGCTTCGTCTTAGAACGACTGGCTACCCTTGCTGCAAAAGCGCTATCAGCGAGGCCAATACGGCCGTCGACAAAACCGTAACGACTAGCCAACTTAAGTACATCTCGACAAAGCTTATTTTCGCCGCCCAGGCGATTAAATCCTTCAGCGTCAATGTAGAAAAGTCCTGATTCACGAGTGCTAACACGTGGAGACGCGGCAATAAGTTCCCTTGCCAATTTCTTTTGCGCACTCTTGTAAAACTTGTCATCATACTCTCTCCAAACTATGTGAGAACAAATTGCTCTTGCTTCAGTGAACGTCATACCAGGGCGGATATTGGCGCGCTCGGCTTCTCGCGAGCAAACTAGAACTTTTGCCCGACCAATACTGCTAGAAAACTGCAACGATTGATTTTGATTTTTTGAACTAGCGAGAAGAACTAAAGCTTTACCTTTAAGCTCGGGCTCTAGTTTTTGATGTACTGCGATCTGGAACTTTGGGATGCGTAAACAAGCGATTCTGCACATATGAAGCCACAGATACCTCAATATTTTCAGCCATACCATCCCTCAAAATCGAACCTTTTATCGTCGGCATAATAGTGGCGATGTCATCACTATGACCAGTTAACCCCAGTTCGAAATGTACCGGTCTTGCGAAATTGAAACTCAGTCTTGAGTTTGTGCCCCAGCTTGCCGACTGAGCAAAAGAATCATCATCTTTAAGCACTATTAGTGAGGCTTTCGATCGCTCTAAGGCCCTTTGCAATCTTGCATAGAAGTTGCTTGTTATGATGTTTCTCTCGCCCAAATCTAGAATGACCACATCAAAAACACGAGAACGAATCAATTGTTCGCATGCCCAGAGTGAATCTTTCACATAGTCTCGCTTAACGGCAGAGTCGATATTACTTCTTAGAACCCAGAATCTACCTTGTTTTTCGTCTTTTGCATTATTCAAAAAACACCAATCAGAGGCCAGTAATCTGTCAAAGGTATCTATATAAACTACATTCAAACCAGTGGCACACCAATTAGCGCAAATCGAGCGCAAAACTGTTGTTTTTCCGGAAGAAGAAGTACCAACCCACTCAGTAACCCGTCGCTTCAGAAGACCAGCCGAACGGCCAAAGTCAATTTGCTCTATACCAGTTTTAAGAGTGCGACCTACCTCACCTCCAGATAGCCACTTCCCCGGAAACAGATGTTCAAGCTCTTTCTTCAAATTAGCGACAGTAACTGCACCAACCATAAGCGCTACGGCGGCCTCCTTTCTGTATTCAATTCATTTGCCCGATGAAGTAATTAAACCATACGCTCGTATGGTAGTCAACCTTTTTCTTTTGCCTTTGTATGGTAAATCTTTCCATTACTGCATACAAACTACCGTCAGTGCGCTACCAAACAGCTCCTCGCGGATATACCCCGCCGCCGCTGTATGGTAGTCGACAGCCAGGCCCATTCCTTTTATATGGATGAATAAATCAATAGATGGAAAAAATGGTGATTATTTTAGTTATCGCTGGATTGGCTTTGGGCAATCACCAATAGAGGGAGACTATATCTAAAATTCGAAATTTGTATACAAAACACTTTTGGTAAACTAAAATGACTGATGGCAGCCTGAGGATCCCCCGTTGATTACGCAAACTACCGAATACGCCTTACGTGCTGTGGTGTTTTTGGCAATGAGCGACGGGCAAGCACATACTACGGCTCAAATTGCAGATGGTACTAAGGTGCCAACTGCATATTTATCTAAAGTACTGCAGTCGTTAAGCCGGGCAGGCTTAGTTTCGTCTCAACGTGGATTGGGCGGAGGATTTACCCTATCGGTGAATCCCTCAGACCTTTCTATCTTAGAAATAATCGAAACAGTTGATCCCATACCACGCATTCACTCCTGCCCCCTCGGCCTAGCCGAGCATGGTGGCGCAATGTGTTCGCTGCACAAACAACTTGACGAGGCCCTTGCCCTGGTAGAAATATCGTTGGGCAAATCAAGCATAAGAGATCTAATTGAAGCACCA
>CALRJJ020000491.1:0-4613 GCA_943367505.1 Flavobacterium psychrophilum
TGTAAGCCAGTCATCGATTGAAGGTAAGCTCATGAGCCCTCGAGGCAGCAGTTATGTATTGACCGATATGTACTCTAGTCTTTCGCTGGTGAAATTTGAGCTAGCCGACACTAGCTAGCCGACACTAGCTAGCCGACACTAGAAGGATGCTCGGGCTGATAGCCTTCCGCAATCTCTTTGCCATGGGTGGTCACGTACAACATGTCTTGGTCGTAAGGTGTTGCCCCTAACAAAGTCTGTTCCACCAGCCAGCCGAGAGCTGTATTGATTGCGTGTTTTACGTCTTGCTGGAAATCAGGATGATAGTGCGATGCCAAATGGTCTGCCACGTCTTGTCGTTTGTTATGCGGTTCGTTAGTGAGGTGCAAAACATGCAAAATGTGATGGCCGAGGCTTTCGGGGCCAAGTGCAATTACTTTTTTAGGATCTGGATATGATTCTTTGAGAGATTTTTTGAGTGTTTTTTTTTCTGAGTCCACGACTGATGCCTCCTGAGCTAGTTTGCTTTAACCATTCTGGTTGGGGTTATGCCCAGTAAAGCCAGTTTTCGTTTGATTTCAGGCATGGCTTGGCGGGCAGCTTCGATACCACTGGCTACGCCGCGGTTGCCATCTTTACTGTTGCGCGAAATAAGCGAAATGCCATCTGTGTTGGGGTGAATTGTAATGTCAGCCGTTTCGTTGGCTTTTTTGTCAATGTTATAGAGCTGAATTTTTAGAGCTTGTTTGCTGACTGAGCCAGCTTTTCTGAAGGTTTTGAGCGGCACTTCTCTCAAGTGCTCGTCGATGTTGACGGCGATGATGAAGTCCGCACCCATTTCTCGTACATGGTTGACAGGTAAGTTATTGATCAGGCCGCCGTCGCAGTAGAGGTGGTCACCGATTTGTACCGGTTTTCTTAAGCCCGGAACAGCTGTGCTCGCTTGCAACGCCGTGCCGAGATCGCCAGAGGTTAAGCGATGACTGTTGCCGTCGACCAAGTCTGTAACGACAGCAGCGAAAGGAATTGATAGCTTGCTGATTTCTGTGTTTTGTCCTGCCAACTTGTTGGCGTAGTTGCGGAATTTGACTCCTCTGTAGAGGCCATCGTAGGGGTGGTAACCCACTAGCCGCGGCATGAATAGAATTGGTGCCACTGCGATACGGACGCCTAGTCCAACAGTCATGAAGTTTTTCATCAATTCGGAATCGTCGAATTTTTCAACGAGATCGTCTACCGAATAACCAGCGGCATACAGGCCACCTACTACCGAGCCAATACTGGTCCCGGCAATCATGTCGATAGGTATGCCTTCTTCAAGCAATACTTTCATTACGCCTACATGTGCCGCACCGCGGGCGCCACCACCGCCTAATGCTAGGCCAACTAAAGGCCGCTTTTTCTTGGTGGTTAAAACTTCTTCTTCGGTATTTGTTGAATTTAGGGTTTTGGCCGTAGTTGTTCTTACTTCGGTCGTTTCAACAACAGAATTTTGGTCGCTGCTGCTTTTTGCGCTAACGCTGACGTCACTGGCAGACTTCGTCACGGCTGAATCTTCAGACCCAATAGTCTTGTCAGGAAGAGCAAGAGCAATCTGAGTAGAGCTTAAGGAAAATGTGACGGCGCAGATAACTGCAAATAATGACGCTGCCTTCATGACTCTGAAGCCCCCCGGAAATACTTATAAAAGCCGAATCTATTCTACAAGACGGAGCTATTCTATCAGTCGCCTGGTTCAAACCCTTGGCAAAAACTAACTCTTCAAGATTTGCTTGGCCTTCTCCGGGTGCTGGTTTAAAATCTTGAATCGGCGCTAGTGTCATTCTTGCCTAAGCTGGCAACCTAATTTGATTGGAGTAGTCTTTGAAACTAAATTGTTGGTCAAGGTTTGTGAAAAATCCACTGCCATGCTTCTTGCTGTTGACATTGTTACTATGTCTAAACAATGCGGCATTGAGTTCGCCGGCGGTCAAGGACCTACCATCTTGGCGCGAGGGTCATGCCAGGCAGTCAATCATAGATTTTGTTAAGGCAGTTACCAGTGCCGGCCCTGATTTCGTTAAGCCGGAGGATCGTATTGCTGTTTTTGATAATGATGGCACTCTCTGGTGTGAAGCTCCGATATATCCGCAGTTGCAGTTTGCCATTGACCGCGCTAAGCAGTTGGTTCTTGATAAACCAAGCCTGGCAGAGCTTCCCCCTGTGGCAGCGGCAGTCAAGGGTGATCTTGCCGCTATTACTAATTTAGGCCCCAAGGGAACTCTTGAGCTTTTGGCCGTCACCCATAGCGGAATGACCACAGAGCAGTTTTCTCAGATTGCTGATGACTGGATTAGCAAAGCTCAACATCCCCGATTCAAGCGACCTTACACCGAGTGTGTCTATCAGCCGATGCTCGAATTGCTGTCGTATTTGCGCCAGCATGGTTTTAAAACCTATATTGTTTCTGGCGGTGGCGTGGAGCTAATGCGCTCGTTCAGCCAACGTACTTACGGCATTGCTCCAGAGCAAGTAATTGGGAGTAGCTGCAAGCTGCGTTTTGAAATGGTGGATGGCAAGCCTCTGATTATGCGTTTGCCAGAAGTTCAGTTCGTCGATGATAAAGAAGGTAAGCCTGTTGGTATTCAAGAATTCATTGGCCGGCGCCCCATCGCAGCCTTTGGCAATTCAGATGGAGATCTGGCCATGCTGCAATATACTTGCTGCAATGACCGTAGTCGTGGTCGTTCTTTGGGGCTGATTGTGCACCACACAGATGCTGAACGAGAATATGCTTACGACCGGGTTTCAATGGTGGGTCGCCTTGATAAAGCTCTTGATGAAGCAAAGAAGTTTGGCTGGACTGTGGTAGACATGAAGGGAGATTGGAATAAGGTTTTTGCCTTTGACCATAACCAGTAGTTCTTGGTTAAATGGATTTGCGGCCAGAATTGTCGTAGACTTGGGTATAGGGAAAGCCCAATCCTAACTAAAAATTTCAAGCATCAAATATCAAACATCAAGTGTCGAACAACAAATATCGACCATTTCATTACGAAAGTAGCTCATGATTTCATTTAAGCTCAATGGAGTACCAACTCTTTTCATAAAGGGTTTCACTTCTGGCGACATCGAGACAATGTTGAATTTCGCCAGAGAGGCGAATGCGCACAACCTCACGACCAATACCACTATTTTGTTTATCGATACACCAATTACGGCTCCGACAGTCGAGGCTGTGCACAAACTCAAAGATGAGGGCTTTCGCGTTGTCTTCCGCGACCATCATGGCATTGATGGCGAGCCAACAAATGATCGTGATCGCCAGGTCTTTATGGCTAGCGCAAAGCTTGAGCAGCTCCTTGGAGACGATTGCACAATTACTGTCCGGCGCGAACATCCAGCCTGCTCTACCCTTGTGTCTGTTGGTGAGTTTGCAGATGCACTGGCGGTTATTGCCGATCCTGATCCCGACGGTCTAACTGCTGCTATGAAGGCTGTAGGAATTTATTATCCTGAGCTAGATCAAGATGCGGCATTGCTTGATGGTGAACCGTCTTTACAGGTGACTGGTTCTCCTCTTTCTGCTTTACTAGCGAAGGGCGTTGCCACTCTGCCTCCTTATGATGTCTCTCGTCCAAGAGAGAGAGAAAAGGCCCTTGAGCAATTGTTCATGCGCTGGGTCGCTGCTGTCAAAGGTGATGCCCGAGCAGCAGCCAGTCTGGAGGCCGGGGTTGAAGCTTATGACCAGGCCGTTAATGTTGCTCATGAGCTGGCGCCAACGGCTCGAGAAGTAGCACCAGGAGTGATGCTCGTTGATACTATCGAGTCTGACTTGTACGATCCGGGAACTCTTATGGCGTTGCTTGAAAAACGTACGGGTTGCCGGGTTACAGTATTTCGTAAAGATAAAGGTCCAATCGCGGCTTTACATGGAATTCAATATAGCTTGGCTGTTACAAAAGCATTTCAAGCTCAAGTCAATTTGCAAAACGTTTTACCCTCTCATACCAAATCCGATCCAAAGCTTGGTGTGATTAGTAACGTTTCCTTCTTGCTGCATGTCTCTGATTTGGTTTGGCATGAGCAGGTATTGCCTGCTTTACAGAGTCTTTGACGGAGATGCAGTGATTTCTTAGTTTCTCTGTTGTGATAAATGTCTTTTTCTATGCTGAGGTGGCTATATTGAAGATTAATAGACTGACAGTGATACTTGGTTCTTTTCCTGTTTATGTTTTTGCTTTCGTATTTGTTTCTGTTTTTACTTGCGAAAATGCCGCAATGGCTCATGGTCAAAGCTCAAGTTCAGATTCAAGTCTAAATCGAACTCAAAGTCAAAATCAAAGTCTTGCTCAGGCAGCGGTGGGATATCCTGCGGAGCAGAGCCAGCCGGTTTATCAACCGATCTCGCAACCCCAGATGCAACCCTCTATGCAGCCTGGGCAGCCTTATAGTTCAGAGAGGGCTATGGTTGCTCCAATGAACTCATTGCCAATCCCTGCTGGAATCGTGGTTACCACAACCCTCAACGTTGATGGCTATCGCATTCGCGAGTATAAGGGGATCGTTCGTGGTGCTATGGTGCGTGAACCCACCATTGGTCAGAATTTTAAGGCGGGTTTTCAGGGAATGTTTGGCGGCAAGATTGGTGCTTA
>CALRJJ020000492.1:0-4600 GCA_943367505.1 Flavobacterium psychrophilum
GTAAGCGAAAATCACGTACTCTATTTAGTAATGGAGTGGCTTACTGGCATAAGCCTGCAACAGAAGGTGTCGAGAGATGGTCCTTTACAGGCAGCAGAAGCAACAACAATTTTCCAGCAAGTGGCAATAGCTCTCAATCATGCTCACGAACACAACGTTATCCATCGCGATTTAAAACCAGATAACATCATGCTTAGTCGCGATGAGAATGGTGGCACTGTGGTGCACATCGTTGACTTTGGCATTGCTAAAGTAATTAGCGAAAATACTCCTTCTAAAGACGGCCTTACTCAAGCTGGCGCACTGCTAGGCACGCCAATGTACATGAGCCCAGAGCAAGCCAATGGAGATGCCGTAGACCAACGGGCCGATCTCTATTCACTTGGCTGTGTTATGTACTTTGCCCTCAGCGGCAAACCTCCTTTCATTGGCAACAGCCTGCTCGATACCCTTTACCAACACGTGCATAAACCGCCTCCACCGCTTGATGCTGGACTGAAAATCTCAAGCGCCATGATCGCCATCATGATGAAAGCTCTGGAGAAAAAGCCCGACGATCGCTACCAGAATATGACTCAGCTGCTAGCCGATCTCAATAAGCTGGCTAAAGGTGTCAGTGTCAAACCCCGCCTGCTGGCGCGGGATCGCAAAAAGATTCGTAGTGGCCTGCTCTTGCCCCTAATCTTCATCGCAGCCTATGCCGCTATCCAACTCTTATTTACTGGAATTGAGACCCTGAACAATTCTATGAAACAACAAAATGCCAGTCAAAAAACAACGCCAAAAACCGCTGCTAAACCCAAGGCTAAAGACACTAAGAAAGTGGCGCCCAACAAATAGGTACACTTAAAAACAACTCAGGGTCTATCGGGCCCATAGTGAAAGATTGATTTCATTATTGGGGTTAGCCAGTGCTTAGCAATCAAATTGAAAAAATATTGCTCATGCTCAACTTCTTTTTGAGCATAAACTTTGATGATCGCTGCATACTGCTCTAAGCCCAGACTACTGGCGTGATAAGCAGCGTCTTCATACTCTTGAATATTGGCCTGCTCCAAGCGTCCAGCAAAATACATTGGCATATACCAACCACTAACAAAACAAGCCAGAAAAATAACAGAGCCCACTGAACGCATCATCAAGTCACGCCAAAGCACAGGCTTTGCCCCTAACTCATGCAACATCTTCAACAAACCGGCACGGTGATGCCATTCATCCAGCTCAATGCGATGAATATCCTGCCGTTCAGTCTGCTTCCAAGCCGCTCGCCAATGGCCAGCATAAGCCAATGCGGCCGCTAGCTCCCCCGAATATGCCATCTGCAAAATATGTATAAGCCTCTGGCGATGGTACTCAGGGCCACAGTCAGGTAGATTTTTAGCTAAATCAGGGGGCTTAACAAAGTCGGCCATCTAAATCAATTCCCTCGTGGGCGACTGTATTATAAGGGCGATTAAGGGTCTATACTTAGGCCTTAACATCTAAGTTAAGCTGGTCAATGCAACAAACTGAAGAACTACTAGAAGATAGAACCCTTGAACGGGCCACTGGCCCTGAACGGGTGCGGGCGACTTTTCGCATTTACCACCCCGATCTAGAACCAGAGAACCTAACCAAGCTTCTTGAAATCACACCTTCAATTGCCTGGCGCAGTGGCGAAGACTCATACGGATGGCGCAAGCGGCCAGGCTTCAAAGCCCCATCAGGCGGCTGGCTCCTGAGTTCACGCACGGTTATGCGCGGCAACAATGCTGGCGCCCATATCGACTGGCTTCTTGACCAGCTAGCAGGCAAAACTAACATGATCAAAGAGCTGCAAAACAGGGGTTTTATGATCGACGTGGTAGTTGGCTGGCATGCCACATCATGGAATACCACTCCAGCCCTTTCGCCAGATCTGATGCGCCGACTTGCCAAGCTCAATTTGCCTATCTGGTTTGACGTTTATCTATTTGGCTCAGAAGAAAAAGAAATTAGTTGATATAAGAATTAGTTGTAAGAACATGAACTTTGAAACACAGCCCCAAGAAACTTACGCTACTCTGCGCATCTATCATGCTCAGCTAGAGCCTGTTCAACTAACCGCACTCTTTGAGCTAAAGCCGACGATGGCTTGGAAAATGGGTGATCAAATTGCCATTGCCGAGTCCGAAAAATATACCGACACACCTAAGGCAGTAGATGCCCAAACCGGCGGTTGGCTGCTCTCGTCAAAGCACTCAGTGCGCAGCACCGACGCCATGAAACACATCGAATGGATGGCCGACCAATTAGCTAATCACGGCAATTCAATCTACAAACTGCAACAGGCAGGCTACACAGTTGATTTGGTCGTAGCCTGGTTCTCCGATTCATGGAATACCTGCCCAGCACTAACACCAGAGCTAATGCTACGTCTTGCTAATTTGCGCATACCACTATGGTTCGACGTCTATCTCGACAAGCCTATGGATCTCAGCGTACTCAGTTAGCGATAACCGCCACCATACTGAACGTCAGCAATCTTGATAAATTGTTTGGCATCCCATAAATATGTCCATTGCTCAGTTGAGCATAATAAGTATCTGCCATCGGGACTAAATAGAGCAGCCCGAACTGGATACTGATGAGCAATTGTGCCTACTTCGGCACCATCGGATGTTTTCCACAACTTAGCGTTCTGACCATCAAGGGTGACCAGTTGGCTGCTATCAGGATTAAAAATCAACGATATTACCTGCCTTGATTGAGGCATCTTAAGCGTCATCAGACCTTGAGAAGCGGACCAAAGCTGGAAATTCTCATCGGTGGTAACGGCGATCATATTGCCGTCTTGACTAAGCACCATTTGCCGAACATTGGCCTGGTGATCAAGCTGTTTTCTAAACTCTCCTGCCGGTGACCAAGTTCTAGTCCAGGTACCGCCGCTGGTGACTATGAAAGAGCCATCTCGACTATAGGCGACCCAGCGAATTGGCCCACCGTGCTGCAAAGCCATAATCTGCACACCTGTCGTGGCATTCCAAAGAGAAGCAGTATCGCCAGAGACTGTAAGAAAAGACTGACCACTAGGGCTATATATAATCACTTTGGCTGATGCGATGGCTGGCACCATAGCGCTATAATCAGCCGCGGTTGTTCGCACGGGCATACCGCCAGTGGGATCGGCCATAAAGCGCGGTATCTTATTACCAAACACCACAGAGTTAATCTGGTTAACCTGAGCAATGGCCTCAAGATTGGCGCCAAAAACTAACCCCAAAGTAAGTGTCGACAACAGAAATTTTCGCATTAATGACCTCGATGGAACAGCCTTAGAAAAATCCATAACATAAGTTGAATTGGATGCAGGATATGTTAGCACTCGACGTGGCATAAAGAATCCAGAGATTAGGAGAGCCAAGGGAAGATGAGTACAGACAAGAAAGCAAGCGGCGTCAGCTCAAGCCCAATAGATGTTGATTCTATAGCCTTAATTGATAGCGATCAGGCTAAGCCTGCCAGCAATAGCATTAGTGTGCCTGGCAATAACAAGAACGGTCAGGCAACTGCCGCACCCGAACCCGAAGGAAAGAAAAAGAAGACGCAGATTGAAAAATCTGAAAGCAAGCTCTCAGAAGATGATCTAAGAAGAGTCAACACCAATAAAGGTCTGCTCACACTTCTTAGAACCAAAGATATCAAAATCAAAGATGTTACGGCCGACTTAGAATATGAAGAAGAGCTAGAGCGGCTGCAGGTTGAGCTGGTCAAATTGCAGCGCTGGGTGCAAGACAAAGGCAAACGCGTTGCCATTATCTTGGAAGGTCGAGACGCAGCGGGAAAGGGCGGCACAATTAGACGCTTTACTGAGCACCTAAATCCTCGTTCTATGAGAGTGGTGGCACTGCCCAAACCGACTCAACAAGAGCGCGGTCAATGGTACTTCCAGCGCTATTCGGTGCAGTTACCGAATGCTGGTGAAATAGTGTTTTTCGATCGCAGCTGGTACAACAGAGCGGTGGTCGAACCCGTCAACGGCTTCTGTACAAAAGTTGAGTATCAGCGCTTCATTCAGCAAGTTCCAGAGTTTGAACACATGCTCTATGAAGACGGAATTACCATCATCAAATTTTGGTTCTCCATTTCCAAAGAAGAACAAAGAAAGCGCTTTGAATCAAGACAATCAAATCCGCTCAAACAGTGGAAGCTGAGCCCAATTGATCAACAAGCCCAAGACCTGTGGGAGCACTACACTTCTCACAAAGAAGAGATGTTCAGCCGCACTCATATGTCGTTTAGCCCATGGATTGTGGTCAAAGCTAATGACAAGCGCATGGCCCGACTCGAAAGCATCCGTTATGTCCTTAACCTGCTCGATTACACCGGTAAGGGTGACGCCAAAGTCAGGCTCTATCCAGATCCTAATATCGTCAATCGCTTTCACCGCCAGATCGCCAATATTGACTAGCTAAATAAAATTAGCGCAATAAACATAGAAAAAATAACATAGAGAATTCTTCAAAAAGCGGCAAGTCAAGCACACTGAAGGGCTCAAAATTTATACTCTATAGGCATGTCGATTGCATACACCGCCGAGCAGATTCTAGAGCTTGCGCCAGATAGTTCTGCCGGTAAAGCC
>CALRJJ020000493.1:0-4596 GCA_943367505.1 Flavobacterium psychrophilum
ATGCCTTTTGAATGGCATCACTGACGTAGCAATCGTCACTCGAGGTTAAATTCTTGAACTCGGGCCCGCCAGGCACCAGCAAGAATCCAAGACCAAGCTCTTTCAAAACCTCGTTCAAATCATGAGACGACGTCATCTCAAACTTAGGCAAAGAAACCAGACCTGGCCTGGACTGAAACAGTCCAAATAAAGACTCCCAATTCTTTTCAAGATAGCCGACTGTCTCTTTCGTTGTTGAACCAACCTTGGGAAGAAAGAGATACATATTTGTGCGCTTACCTTTATAGGGCAAGACCGCGGCTTCAAAACAATCAGTCTTCAGATAACGAAAAGTACTATCCTTAGTCATGAATTTACAGGTCTTAGTTGTTCCATTGGACTTATGGAAAACTCGTTCAATCGTATGCTTGGCCTCAAATGGCTTATCCCATAAGCCTTTGAAATATACGGCATTAACTAAAATCAACAGAAAACCAGGATCAATATAGGAAATAACTCCCGGTATAAGTCCTTTAGTCTGCTTCGAGACCCAATTATTGACTTTCATAACACTGGAAGGATCAAGTGGATCCAAGCTTGCCACCATACACCCATATTTGCGCATGACCGCCTCAACAAAGCCTGGCTTTATGTCATTATTTTTGTTTACCCACAAAGAGTTAGCTATCCATAACTCGACATCTTGGTTCAAGTTGCTCAATTCGCGACACATTGCTGCCGCTAACTCCGCACCTTCTGGATTACCAAGCACAGGGCCAAGCAACTCTTTAAGAGCAGCTAGAGTATTACCAGTAGCACCATTCGACAACAAGTGCAAAGCCAAGAAAAAGCTTAGCGGTGAGGCTATGACATTTTCTCCAGGCGCACCCTTAGAAATAAGTGAGAGAAGTCTAGCAGCGAACAATTTCTGAAAGCGAACCAGCTTGCCATCTAACTTTTCTGGAGGCAAGGGCTGCCGTGGTTCAGACTGGCGCGGCGGTAGTTCAGACTGGAGCGGCGGTGGTCCAGACTGGCGCTGCCCTTCATCATATGTAAGGGTCGAATTCAAATTTGTCTTCAACAAACGAGGAAGTGCCCGCAAGAACGGCAATCCTGCATTAGATACTGTGGTTTGACTAAGATTCAATTCTTCTAGCGAAGTGAAATCAGATAGATAAGCTAAACACTCATCTTTTATTTTTGAGCGGCTAAGATCGAGCTCTCTCAGCTTGGTCAACCTACTCAAATCTTTGAGAAATGACCCACTAACATTAGTTCCACTGAGGCTCAGCTCTTCTAGTTGAGTAAGATTGCAGAGCAAAGCCAAGCCTTCATCAGTAATAAGAGTATCGTCAAGGGTTAACCGCTTGAGCCAAGTAATCTTGCCTAAGGCAGCGAGTAATGAATCATCGGCGAATTTTGGAAAATGAAGAGTGCTCACGGTCGGCAACAGCTCAAGCTTCTCCAAGTCTTGGGCAGTCAACTGAAAAATGCTGCGAAGATCTATAATTTCGAATCCGTAGGGGCTCAATTGCTCTAGCCTTGTCTCTGCGCGGTTGAACAGGGTTAGGCCCAGTGAGTACTGAGCCGGATACTCTACAACCCGCCTCGCCTCTCCCAGACTCGAGTGATAGACGCTACTTACGCTATTACTTGCAGTACTATAGCCATACCATGACCCGGACCGAATTGCCCTTGGACCTTTCTTCTCTTCTAAGAACAACATGCCAAACATAGGATTATCAGGGAAAGTAAGCTTCCTTTGACCAGCCTTAAGCTCAGCTTGCGAATTATCCATTGTCATTACTCCCTAGCGGCCTATTACTCGCAACAAAAGCTATCCTTTAGAAGATGCTCAACGCAAAGCTACCAGAAAAACACGTGCTAGCATTGAGAAGAAATTGGAAGTCTAGCATATGAATAATTACAAAAAGGCAGATATTCGAGCGGTCCTATTGTTAGCGTGCCTATTTGCTAATAGCACCATGGCATTCGCGCAAACACTAGAATTGAAAAACAAGCCCCTACCGCTCCTGAGCCAATCGTCTAAGCTACTTACTTCAGCTGACTACCACAAAGAACCAGTCAACCTCAAGGCGGCCAAATCAAACGACAAACTTGTACCTATAGATAGTTTCAATATTGCTGGCGAAAGTTATTATGCTCGCACAGACAAACTAAACGCACCATATTATCGAAGCTTTGCCAGCGCCCCCAAGAAAATATTATTGCGCCTCACTGCCGCCCAAAAGCTGCAAGAGCTAAACGCTAAATTGGCACCACTAGGCCTAGAACTATTTGTCTTTGATGGCTTTCGCCCAGTCAGTTGCCAGAAAGACCTCTGGCAATATTTTCTCAACCAGGCTAAAAGGGCTCTCCCTAAAGGCTCTGAGGCCGAGCAAATTGCCTATGCTGCCCGCTATTGCTCCAATCCATCGAGGTACAAGAGCAGCGATTCAACTACCTGGCCCACCCATTGCACCGGTGGCGCTGTCGACTTAACCCTGCGGCGCAAAGCTACCGGCGAGTTGCTCTACATGGGCAGCATCTTTGATGATGATGCTGAAGTCAGTCACAGCGATTATTTTGAAAACACAGAAGACAAAACCCAAAGCAGTTCAGAGCTAGAAGCGCGAGGCAATCGCCGACTATTGTATTGGGCTATGAAATCAGTAGGTTTTGAAAACTACCACTATGAATGGTGGCACTACGATTATGGCAATCAAATGTGGCTAATGAACAGGGGCGATAAAGGCCCGGCAGAGGCCTTCTGGGGACCGGCCCAGTAAAGCTTAGTGATGACGGCCGATATCCACCCGAGCTGAGCCGCCGGGGTCTTTATCAATATGGATAAAGGGCAGCTTGATGTGTACAGAACCAGATTCACGATTTTTGTCCATTTTGAATAGCGGCGCCCGTATGTGCGTAGTACTGCCAGAGTCAGCATAGCCTGACTCGGTTTCGGCCCTGAAGTTGTCACCATCGGCATCAACTTTTATGACAGTGTCAGCACCACGAGTAGTATCAATATTCACCTGGGCCCGATGCTCATCACCAGGAGTAATAATTTGAGTAGTGGTATTTCGGCTTTCCGCACCAGTTGCTCTGTCTACTGAAACAGTTGTAGTGGTTTGTTCTTTGTAGGTGTCGGTGCCTGTTGTAGAGGAAGTTGTACCCGCTCCATTTTGAGCAGCGCAACCACTTAAGAGCAAAATAGCTAAAAAAGGAAACACTCTCTTTACAGGGACGTAGATATTTAGCATTTGGTCGGCCTCAATAAAACTGAACTTTCAATAGTTGACGAAATGTGAGACTGGTCAAGGGCATAAAAGTTCCCTCTGAGGCTCTCAGCGGTATAATATGCCAATGCAGATTGTCAATATCGCCGCCTATAAGTTCGTGGGTATCCCAGAGCCTGAGGCCTTCCAGCCCTTGATTAAAGAGTGCTGCGACAGGCTTGGACTCAAAGGTACCGTTCTATTGGCCACAGAAGGCATCAACTTATTTCTTGCCGGTAGCAAAGATGGCATTGCCAAATTTATAGAGTTTCTCCAAAGCGAACCTAGCTTTGGTGAGCGCTTCGTGCCCTTAGAAATCAAAGAAAGCCTTTCTGAGAATCAGCCTTTTGGTCGCATGATTGTGCGTATTGCCAAAGAAATTATCACTATGCGCCATCCCATGATCAAGCCCGAAGCAGCCCGAGCGCCCCATGTAGAACCAGCCCAACTAAAGACCTGGCTCGACCAGGGGTTTGATGACGAGGGCCGACCAGTAGTAATGCTAGACACACGCAACGGCTTTGAAGTTGAGATGGGCACATTTACCAATGCACTGGCATTTGATATTGAGCGCTTCAGTCAATTTCCTGATGCCATAAAGCAGACCGTCAGCGAACAGGCAGATCTAAGAGACAAAACTATCGTTTCCTTCTGCACCGGCGGTATCCGCTGCGAAAAAGCAGCTCTGTACATGGCCGAGATTGACATTCCCCATGTCTATCAACTGCAAGGCGGTATTTTGGGCTATTTCGAAAAAGTTGGTGGTGACCACTGGCAAGGCGAATGCTTCGTCTTTGATGAAAGAGTGGCATTAGATCCAAACTTAGCACCGACAGTTCATTCTTATCCCGGTCGCCCCATCAAAGACTAACTTTTAGAGCAAAGCATTTATAAAGCCGAAACACATTCGGGTTCATAACACCAAACACCCTTGGCTTTGCGCTCAAATTCGCTTTCGCCAAAAATAAAAGAAGCAAGGGTCGTGCCTGGTCTTATTACCTTGTGCACATGGGCTTCGCCATGAGCAGCAGGCACGCAATCAGAACTGTTAGCCCCCGGCAAAATCGGAGCATCAAGGGCTGGATTGATAAATACAGGCACAGAATATCGCTGACGATCAATGCGCTCATTAATAACCCGATGAGGACTAGCGCGAAGGTAGCCACCAGTCTCAATTTCAAGCAATTCACCGGTGTTGACCACAATTGAACGCGGCAGCGGATTGACCTTGCGCCAATTGCCATCAATGTCTTGAGCCTCTAAGCCACCAACATCATCTTGTACAAGAAAAGTCAGCCAGCTCCAATCGCAATGGGCAGTCACTCCCATTTGCGAAGAA
>CALRJJ020000494.1:0-4594 GCA_943367505.1 Flavobacterium psychrophilum
AATGATAGTGACTGTGGTGACCATCAAGCTGCCGATCAGGCTGCCGTCATAGAACTCAGTGAGGCCGGCCCAGAAGCTTTTTGCTCCAAGGCCGTAGTCGCTTAGAGTGCGCTTTTCTATGAAGCGGCCAACGAGCCAGAGCAAGAGCAGGCCCCAGATCAGGTAAGCCGTAAACTGAGTAGTCATGTAGGGCAGCATTTGAGAGACGGCCTCGATAAGAGGCTGGCCGCCATAAATGGCCACAAACAAGAAAATAAGCGACTTAGCAATTGCCAGGGCTAGCTGTTTGCTGCGAAAACCTGGTTTGGTTTCAGTCAGCGCTTGCGCTTGAGAGTTAGGTTCGCTGGTCAATGGCACCTTGCTTTGGTCAAATTTCAGGCTATTCATATTGCTTTCTATTTGCCTATTGTACGAATGTCTCAGGGGCTAAGGCTATCTCTTCAAGCTAATTAACAGTGGTCTATATCGGGGCTAGTTGGTCACTAACTTCTCACTATTTTTAATTAGGGGGTTGACAGTTTGTAGACGACCGGTCTAATATTGCAATATGCCCAAACGACAGCCGGGGCAAAGAGGAGATTTAGCCATGACTCAAATACCATTATTCGATGTAGTCATTCCTGGAGTTATAGCCTGGGTATTGGTCGACGACCTGTTGCGGTCGGTAAAAACCGCGGAACATTTAAGACCAGTGGTAAGTAAGCTGATCGAAAACAAAACAGCTATTAGCAAAGCTGTAAAGTGCGCCAAAGAGCCTTGTTCACTGAGTCGCTAGATCTTTTTGATAGTTTCGATAATTTTGCGAGTAGGCGGGCCTTTGATTATTGGCCGATCTTCAAGTTTAGTGAAATCAGTTACTGTCTTATAACCTTTAGGAATCTCGAAATCAGCCGCCGTTAGTTTGACCGGTTTCATTTCAGAAGTGAGCAAAATGGTGTTCAAGTCGCCTCGGCAGCTAATGTACTTAAACTGCAATGGCATTGATCGTTGCAGCGGAACGCCATAAAACCGAGAGAGGACTGTGGCCGCTTCAACAGGTAAAGTGACTTTTTCAGCTACTAACATTTGGGCTGATTGCACAAATCTAGGATCGGCTGATTCGTGTTCTTTGTCTTTTATTTGTTTGTCGACGAAACTTTTTGGTGTCTGCAACTCTACTGCGTTGATGCCGTGCAGCACAGTTTTTGATGTTGGTTTTAGAGGAATGTTGTATAAAGTTACGCCACCAGTAACAGTGGCAAGCTTATTGCCTATGCCTGTGAATGTGCGCGGTGAAGTGAATGAACAAATTCGTTTGGTGCGGTTGTTAAAAGCAAATACTTTCCATTGTGGAGCGCTTGCCACAACCACCGTACCGTGACTTCTATCAGCAATCTTTACTGCCGAATTAGTGACATAAGTATCTTGATCGCCCATGGTTGAGCTGGTTTGATAGCTGTAATAGCCATCATCGGCTTGGGCTTTTGCAGCATTTAAAGTGAAGCAGATAAGCAGGCTCAGAGCAAATGGGATTCGGTTCGATAACTGCATTCTTCCTTACTCAATAAACTGACTGACGATTGTACTCAATAATTTGTGCGCTGCTGTAGATATAGAGAGATAGGTAGAGCTAGAGCAATTTTTCTAGTAAAAGGTTTACCTGCCTGGCAGTTTCGGCTTCGCTATGAGAATTGTCTATTACTTGATCGGCGCGATTGCATTTTTCGCTCTGTGGCAATTGGGCTTCTAAACGCCTTTGAATTTCTATAGCGTCTAATTTATCTCGTTCCCCAAGACGCTGTTTCAATACCTCTTCTGAGGTAAATACTGTCCAGATTTCATCATATTCATCTGCCATATTGGCTTCGAAGAGAAGGGGGACCAATACTGCTACTATTTTTTCTTGGTGCAGCTCTTTTATGCGGCGCCGACAGCTCAGGACAACACTGGGATGCACTATTTGTTCTAATTTGCGCCGTGAATCGGCATTTTGAAAGACGATTTTGGCTAAGTTCTTGCGATCGATGGGCCTGTCCAGGGGGCTAATTTCGGCATTGGCAGCTTCGCTGCTGGCAGCGGTATTTGTAGTTTTTGTGGCAGGAGCTTCTAAAACGCCAGGTCCGAATTGTTCGACTATAGCCTTCTTGACGCTGACATCATGAGCCAGAACGTCGTGAGTTAGCTGGTCTGTATCAATAACTGGAATATTTTTTTCGGCAAGCAGCCGGCCCACGGTTGATTTGCCCGACGCAATTGTGCCGGTAATGCCTAAAACAATTGGTCCATCAGGGTTAGAGCGTTTCTGCATCAGTCTTTATATCGCCAAATTTGTTTTGTACTTTGTTCAAGATTTCTTTCATACGCAGGCAGGTAAGCCTTTTATTGCGGCTTTCGCACAATACTCTTAGTTCTGTTTTGGGCTCTGCTTGAGCCTCTCTTTTCGAATCTGACTTGGGTTCTGTTTTAGCCTTTGCTTCTGTTTTTGCCTTTGCTTCTGCTAGAGCCGGTCGCAGGGCGACAATTGCCTTTTCGCTGCGGCATGTGGTATCACCACCGTTAGAGTCAAGGCTAGAATTGCCGTTGCTATTTAGTGTAATGAGCATGTGTCCAGAGTTGGCACTGAGACCAGATACGGTCAGACCCTCGTCTTCAAAGGCTTGTCTTAAGGCTTGTAAGGCATTGTTGTAGTTGGCGTTCAACACTAGGGCTATGGTGGTGTTCGGGTCTAGCTTTTGTTTGAACAGTTGAAAGGCCTTGACGCGCCAGGCTTGAGCTGGTCGAGCCAAACCATTTCCGCTCGGTCTTAACGGGGCAGCATTCGGTGGTGGTGGAATAGGTGGGCGGTCAACTGTTGGTACTATATTTAGTGCGGGAGTACCATCGGGTGTAACTGTAAATGGTTCTGAATTGGTCTCTGGCTGCGCCCCTTTGCCTGTGGTTTGGTCTCCAGCTTGATCAGAACCCTGGTCAGAAAATTGGTCAGAAGTTTGGCTCGAAGTTTGATTAGAAGCGCGCCCGCCTATGGCTGGGGCAAACTTTGGTTCAGGTTGATAAGGTGCAAAAGCCGATCGTCCTTTGATTAGCGGTGCGGTTTGACTCTGTGCGCTTTCCATAAAAGGAAATACAGAGATAAATAGACTTATCAATAAGAAGGAAGGCTGCTTCACGGCTATATTCATTGATATCTTCAGCATCTGCGGCATCTGTTTATATTAACTTGAGCTGTCAGTGACAGCCCAGAAATACTAGTAAAAAGACGAATTAACCCTTTACGTTAAAATCTTGATTGACAGAGGCCAACCGCTTGATATGATTTCTTTAGTCTCGGTCTGGGGCAGAGCTCAAAAGTTTTGTCCTACAAGTTTGAACATACGGGGATCCCGCTCGACGCTTCCACGTATACCTTTGAACCAGCTTTACGCTTCTCGCAAGCCCCTGGAGCCGGAAAAGGAAACGGACAGAAGTTAGGAGGTTCCCCCCCTGGAGTATATCCCGGGTACAAAACGCGCACCTGTTCTGGACTGAGACCCTTTTTAAACAGATGACAATACAATTTCACTTAGGTGGCTTACCTCAGACCAAGCGCTTTGGTCTTGAACTGGCGCATTCTGTGGGCAATGGCGCCATTATTGCTCTGAGCGGCACCTTGGGCGCTGGTAAAACTACTCTGGTAAAGGCTGTTGGCAGCGGCCTGGGCGTCACTGAAGTAATCAGTTCGCCGACCTTCACCATGCTCAATGAGTATCACTCCGGCCGCCTGTCGCTCTTCCACCTCGATTTATATCGCGCTGGCGAGACTGGTGAGACCATCGACTTGTCGATGCTGGCCCTGGAGCTTGATGAGGTCCTCGATGAGCTGCATGCTGCCACGCCAGGCAGCCTATCTAGCGGTCTATCTACAGGTGTAAGCAACCCGCCCGCGCTAGTAATGATTGAATGGCCCCAATACTTCTTAGTTGAAGGCGAATCTTACTTAGCTGACAAAGATTATTTGGAAATTTCCCTCGACCTTGTCAAGCAAGGTGACCTCCTATGTAGTGTAGGGGGCTCTCAAGAGGGGGCTGTGGAAAAAGTGTTACAAGAAACATATGAGGCTGAAAACCCTATAAAGGATGGGGTGGGTGAGGCCAGAATCGCCAATCTGGTCGGACATGGCCCGGAATCTTCGCAAGTTATCGGAAGACTTCAGAGCGCTCTTCCTGATATGGTTATATATTTGTAAGCCGAGGCCGAGATTTGTCATCGTGTTATACTCCATCGACGTCGGCGTATCTTGACAGGCCGCGAGTAGCTCCACCACAGCGTTACAGAGAAAAATGGTCAAATCGTTAGTTATTGTTGAATCTCCAGCCAAAGCCAAAACGATCTCAAAGATCCTTGGCAAGGACTTCACGGTCAAGGCCAGTTATGGCCACGTGAGGGATCTCCCCAAAAATAAATTGGGTGTCAATGTTCGCAAGAACTTCGAACCCCTCTATGAAGTATTAAAGGATAAAGAACCCACAGTTGCTGATTTAAAAGAAGCAGCAGCGGGTGTCGATAAAGTGTACCTGGCGCCCGACCCTGACCGCGAAGGGGAAGCAATTGCCTGGCACTTGTCAGAAATTTTGGAATT
>CALRJJ020000495.1:0-4574 GCA_943367505.1 Flavobacterium psychrophilum
TTCTTGCCTTGGGCAGCAGTCGTCCAGCTACCCGAGCGACCAGCATTGAGAGCTTGAGCATCAGGACCAGCTTCACCGGCCTTCGCCTTTTTGGCAGAAGCACCGCTGGTAACACCACTAGAAGCGAGAGCGACAACTAGGCTGAGCAATATTAAAGAACTTTTGCGTGAAACTTTGTGCATGGCAGAATCTAACCCTTTAAACAGGCAACAAGCAAAAGTTTACTACGACCGGCCCAAGCAAACCATTGATTGATTTAACCTTTAGGCCCCCTAGCAATTAGCCGCGGGCAATAAGCTGGCGCCGGGGCCTTATTAGGCTCACCCTGGTGGACCATTAATGGACCACATTATGAAGCACATGCCTGCAGCCACAATCATCAAAGAGAAGATCAAGGCCTCAAACACGTTCTTTGCATCTTCAAAAGCCTGGAAAGTAAAGACCCCGCCGCCACCAACAAAGATAGCGCCGATTATAAAAAGCAAAATTCTCTCAATCGGTTCCATTGGGCTTTCCTTCGACTATCGCTATCTTAAGCCTCAACCCGATTTTTTAGCAGGGGGCATACTACGCAAAACGAGTATGAGAATCAACATTCCTACAAATCCGACCGAAACAAGCAGCAATTGCAGGTATTTTTCGTCGCGGGCGACCTGAACCTGTAGATTTCTGCGGCGCAAAAACTTGCGCGGGCGAGCAGGCGGGCGCGAAGTGCTAATTTTAGGAATAAACTCAACATTGCGCAAAACCGCAATGCCGGGCTGGGCATGCCCATCGGGATGATTTTCTAAGCCCTCGGCTTTGAGGCTATTAATGCCAACAAAACTGGCCGAAAGCGCCAAACTAGAACTGGCGAAGGCAAAAAGAGCTAATTTTAAAAACTGTTTTTGTCTCTTGTAACTAGGGCCTAAAGATAATTTGCTTCCTAATCTCACTATCGATTCCGTGCCTAATGGGTTTATAGCGGTTCTAGTTATCGTTCCAGTCAATTACTGTTTATTCAAATACTGATTTTACCGCCAGTTACTAATACTAACAGGCATGCGCTTACGGCCCCAACGTCCCTTGGCCGCCCCAAAGACCCCAGCAATGGCATAGCCGCAGCTGGCACACGAGCCAGACGGGCCCTCTATATTATATTTTCCAATCTCGTACCAGTTGCGCTCAATCAAAAGCTTTTGGCAGGAAGGACAATAAGTGCTCTGATGCCTGACATCATCCACATTGCCTACATATACATACTTGAGGCCCAAGCTCATGGCAATTTGGCGAGCACGCAGAAGGGTCGCCGGGGGAGTTGGTGGGCGCTCATCTAAGCGAAAATCAGGGTGGAAAGCAGTAAAGTGCAGAGGCACATCGGTGCCAAGATTAGCAAAAATCCACTCGCACATAGCCTGAAACTCACTATTTGAATCATTCTCATGGGGAATTACCAAATTTGTGATTTCAAACCAGACATTGCTTTCGTCCTTGAGCCACTTTAGTGTATCGAGCACCGGTTCCAGATGAGAAAGAGTCAGCCTCTTATAAAAGACTTCAGTAAAGGCTTTAAGGTCGACATTGGCGGCATCCATAACCGAATAGAACTCTGGCCGAGCCTCAGGGGTGATGTAGCCAGCAGTAACCGCCACAGTCTTAATGCCAAGCTGACGGCAAGCTTTAGCCGTATCGATGGCATACTCGGCCCAAATAACGGGATCGTTATAAGTAAAAGCCACAGAAGCACAGCCAAGCTCTTGTGCCGCCAGGGCAATTTGCTCAGGGCTGGCTTTCTCACTTAGCAGCTCAATTTCGCGAGACTTACTAATTGACCAGTTTTGGCAAAACTGGCAACCAAGATTGCATCCAGCGGTACCAAAAGAAAGCACGCTTGTGCCGGGGAGAAAATGATTGAGCGGCTTTTTCTCAATAGGATCAATACAAAAGCCAGTACTGCGCCCATAAGTGGTGAGCTTTACTGAATCTTGTAAATTTTGCCGGACGAAGCAAAAACCCCTATCCCCTTCTTTTAACTGACAAAAGCGCGGGCACAGGTCGCATTGCACTCGCCCATCGGCGAGCTTGTGCCAGTAACGCCCGTCAACTATGTATTGCTGCTCGTTCGCTTCGATTTCCATGATTTCAGTATAGATGGCAAGGGAAAGATTAAATGTGATTTTCCCCTATCCAAAAAAACAGGCTTGCGCATATACACAAGAGTCGAAGTTACCAATGTTCAATTTCCACAGTAAACCCCGGAGCCCAAAGTGCCTTTAGACGTACCCCCTAAAAAAGACGTTAATAAGGAAGGCGACAAGCCTCAAGAGCATGCTGGCGACACTCAACAAAGTCGCTTGCTTCTTTCTCTTGAAGCCAGCAAAAAGCCAGAGGCTAAGGTTGAACAAAAAGCCAAACCAGCAGCCAGCGATGAAAGCATGGCGGCATATATCTCCAGCGGAATCGACAAAGCATCTTCACTTCTTAACGATGCACTGAAAGCGCTGCCCACCCTTACTATTGATGAAAAGAATCCAGCTTCTACTGAAAAAGTTGACATCAGCAGCTTCCTCAAAGAGAACTGCAAAGCTGATGACAAGAACGAAGCCTGCAAAGCCACTCCCGTAGATGCTGGAGTCAAGGGCTTCGTCTTTAAAGCTGAGAAACCACTAGTAGAAGACAAAAAAGAAGGCGCAATTCTTAGCACCGCTGAAACAAAGCTCTCCATCAGTGACTGGAGCAAACTTTTCGCAGTCTATGACTCCCAAAACCCAAACAAAGCCAATCAAGTAGAACGTACCACCAATGGCCTAGTACACCGCGACAGCACTGGCAAAGTCGATGTTGTCAGAACAACCGAAGGCACAACGTTGAGAACCACCGACGGCGGCCAACTGAATGCTTCAGACGCTGGTAGCAAAATCAAAGTGGGACCTGACGGCAATATCCAATTCAGCTTCGACAAAGACCAGAATTTCACAGCCGTCTTAGACGGTAGCGAAGGTACCCGTGTTGTCATCGATAGAAAAACCGGAACAGCTCACTTTGTAGACGCCAATGGCAAGCCCTTTGGCCAAGTCTTCAACAGAAAGGGTGATAAATTCGAGGTTTATGGAGAATACAAAAACGGCAACCTGATTACCACTAATGGCGAAATGCACACCAAAGACGGACTAGCCCAAATTGTAGAAGAAGCCTCTGCTGAAGCTGTTAGAACAGGAAAAACCGTAGTCGTGCAAGCCGACGGCGGCATTGTTGCTGTAGCCGCCGACAAGAGCTTCGTCGCCCTACAGAACGATGGTTCATCAATTGTCTCCATGCCCGATGGTCGCTATCTAGTTCGCAATAATAAAGGCGAACTATCAATCTGCTCAGCAGACGGCACCAGTGAAAAAATCTCAAAAGAATTTCTCAATTCAATTCGTGAAAGCAAAGCGCCAGAAATGCGAGCATTAATTGAGGCTGCTGAAACACTGCGCACATTCAGCATTACCCGCACACTGCGCGGTAAGGACGGCAAAGCCAGCCTATCGATGATCAACAATATCCTCAGTGGGACCGTCCATGATTCATTCACCACTCAACAGGAAAACGGCGTAACAACAACTACAAATGCTGAGGATGGTAGCACTATAAAGGTAAACAGAGCAGACAATACAATAAAAGTCATATCGGCTAACGGCAAAATAAATACAATTGAAGCCAAGCCAAACGGCGACTTTAAAATAAAGACTGACAACTATACCTACGATTCTGGCACAGTAACCACCAAAGAAGGCGATGTCATCAGCGCCGATCACGTCAGACTGGCCAACGGCACTGAAATAGACAAAAACAACACCGTAACAATGGCCGATGGAACAACAATTAGAGCCGACGGCACCTACACATCTCAAGGACGAGCCAAAGCCGAAATGGTCATGGCTGCTAAAGTAGCTGAAAGCAAAGCACAAAGTATGGCTGGCTACGCTGAAGGAATAGCCGGAGCAATTCGCAGCAGAGCAGCTTCAGGACATGCCACCGCCAGTGATATCGCTTCACTAGAATCAGTATTCGCCGGCCTCTGCGATGCGGTAGCCGCCCTCGGCATGGTTGGTGACCCTTCCGTATCGTACAAGCTCTACTCAGCCAAAGGCACTGTTTCTGAGTCAATCAGCACCAGCCTCGTCAATTTAAACAAAAGCAAAGCAGCTTAGAGAACGATATAACCCTCAACCTCAGGCTTAGCCTAGCAATTAATACTTAGTCTACTAACTGATACTTCGCCAGCATAGGCTGCCATAATCCACTCGATTTCAATACTAGCTCGGCCACTTCCCGCAGGGCACCACTGCCACCATTGGCTTTAGTGACATAATCAGCCCGAGCTCTCATTTCAGGTCGGCCATCGGCAACGCAAACACCCAGCCCACTGCGTTTAATCAAAGGAAAATCAGTAAAATCGTCGCCAATGAAAGAAACATTTTCATCGGTCAAATTTTCTTTCTGCAAAATCTCTTCGTAAGTGGCGACCTTTTCCAAGAATCCCTGACAAACATAGGTAATGTTGAGAATGCGCGCCCGCTCGGTCACCGCTGGAGAATCGCGACCACTAATCA
>CALRJJ020000496.1:0-4574 GCA_943367505.1 Flavobacterium psychrophilum
CTCCAGAAAAGCTTGATGCCGCTTTAATATTTGCGCCAGCGGGTGAATTGGTGCCCTTGGCTCTGCAAGCCTCCGACAAGGGCGCTGCCATTGTTTGTGGTGGCATTCATATGTCAACCATTCCTTCATTTTCTTATGACCTGCTCTGGGAAGAGCGCTCAATCAGGTCGGTTGCCAATCTCACGAGAGTTGACGCTGCAGAGTTTTTTGCTATAGCTTTCAAAATACCAATAAAGACCAATGTTACTGTCTATCAATTAGAAGAGGCCAATCAAGCTCTTTCTGATTTGCGACAGGGCAAATTTAAGGGTGCAGCTGCCCTCTCTATATCTTCTTAGCAAATGCGCGGTAACTGATCCCCAACCAGCATGTCGACGATTCTCTCTCCGCCAAAAATTGTCTTTAAGATTACAGTTTCTTTTGGTGCTGCAAATATCTCAGCGATAATGGTGCTATCTTTTCCCGCTTCATTCTGGCGCATGGCTTCTAGTGCCACTTGAGCATAGCTGGCCGGAACCACAGCGACTAGTTTGCCTTCATTTGCTAAGTAGAGCGGATCTATACCTAGTATTTCGCAGATGCCGCGCACTTCGGCTCGTATTGGCAGCGCCTTCTCGTCAATTTTTATACAGACCTCACTGGCACGGGCGAATTCATTGAGCACGGTGGCAACTCCACCGCGGGTGGCATCCCTCAGACAGTGGACTTCAGGGCAAGCTTTCAGTAGATCAGAAATAAGGTGGTTGAGGGCGCAGCAGTCGCTAGCGATATTGTTTTCGAGGGCCAGATCACCGCGAGCACCAATAATCGCAGCACCATGATCGCCGAGATGACCGTTAATCAAAACCACATCACCGGCTTGTGCATTACCTGCGCCGACATTGATGTGTGCTGGTATAACGCCAATACCAGAAGTGTTGATAAAGATTTTGTCGGCAGCGCCGCGTTCCACTACTTTGGTGTCTCCACTAACAATTTTGACCCCAGCTTTGCTTGCCGCTGTTTTCATAGAAGTCGCTATGAGCCTTAAGTCTTCAACGGCCAAACCTTCTTCTATAATCATGCCGCAGGTAAGGTAAAGGGGGATGGCACCACCGACAGCTAGATCGTTGACTGTGCCATTGATCGCGAGGGTGCCGATGTCGCCGCCATTAAAAAAGATTGGGTGAACCACATATGAGTCGGTAGTGAAGGCTAGGCGATTGCCTTGAGCTGTCAGGAGAGAAAGATCGATACGGGCTTGATCTTCTAGTGGTGCTAAAAGATCGTTGTCGAAACTACCGAGGAAAATGTCTTCTATCAGATCGCGCATGGCTTTGCCACCACTACCGTGGGACATATCGATAGACTGTCCGCGCACAATACCTGATCTCTTGCGCATTGGAGACGAGTTCATGAGATGCTCTTTTCCTTTAGGGTCATGATTTCTTGCAGATTGCCAAAGTTATAGTATGCAGCACATGCTCCTTCGGAAGATACCATCAAAGCCCCCATTGGTGTTTCTGGAGTGCACGCAGAGCCAAATAACTGGCATTGCCATGGTTTTATTGCTCCTCGCAAAACTTCTCCACATTGGCATAATTCAGGATCGGCCACTTTTAGATTGGGCATAGAAAACTTTTTCTCGGCATCAAAATGACTATAGGCTTCTGTCATCTTCACGCCCGATTGGTCAATGGAGCCTAGTCCGCGCCATTCAAAATAATCGCGCAATTCAAAAACTCTAGCCATGGCCGCTAACCCAGGGCTGTTGCCTCCTGTTGCCACAACCCGGGCATATTGATTTTCTACCTGGCAGCGCCCCTCGGCAATTTGTTTGATCAGGAGCCACAGTGATTGCAAAATATCGATTGGTTCAAAGCCTGTTATGACAATGGGTTTCTTATAAAGATTGGCGACAAAATGAAACGGTTCCTCGCCGACCACCATGCTCACATGCCCTGGGGCAACGAATCCGTCGAGTTGCATACTTGGTGAATCTAAAATTGCTTTGATGGTTGGGACCGTGGTGATATGGTTGCAAAACAGTGAAAAGTTTTTGACATTGTCTTCGGCGGCTTGCAAGACAGTGAGCGCCGTGCTGGGCATTGTAGTCTCGAATCCAAGGGCGAAAAATATTACTTCTCTATCGGGATTTTTCTTGGCTAGTTCAAGGGCGTCAAGCGGAGAATAGACCATGCGAACATCAGCGCCATCAGCTTTGGCCTGGAGTAAATTTTTCCTAGACCCAGGAACGCGCATGGCGTCACCGAAGGTGGTGAAGATTACTTCTGGTCGCTCAGCCAATGCTATACAATCATCAACTCGCCCCATTGGTAGCACGCAGACAGGGCATCCGGGGCCATGAATTAGTTCGATTGTCTTAGGTAAGAGTTGTTCAAGGCCATAGCGGAAGATTGTGTGAGTATGGCCACCACAGAATTCCATTATTTGCAGAGGTCGCTGGCTGGTTGTCTTTATTTTAGGTAATAGTCGTTCAATTTCTGCCAGCAGTGTCTTGGCTAACTCAGGGTCCCTAAATTCATCAACATACTTCATATTTGCCTCGCTTGATCTGATTCTAGTTTTGCTCAGAACTTTGCATCGCCTCTAGCTCTTTTTGTGCTTCACCTAACTCCATCAGCAGCTCTAACGTTTTTCTTGCCTCGTCTTCGTTAATCACGCTCATGGCGAAGCCGACATGAACAAGAACCCAGTCGCCAACGCAAGATTCTATCGGATGGCTATCGCTAACGATGCAGGCCAGGCTAATTTGTCGCCGCACGCCTGATATTTCTACCTTTGCTAAATGCTTTGCGGCATCTATTATTTCAACGACTTGTCCAGGTATGCCAAGACACATGGCTTCGCTCCTTCTTTTCTATTTGCCCTGCTGCCGAGATAACAGCTTGGCCCAGTGATATTCCACCATCGTTTGTTGGCACTTGTTTGTGAGTAAGTACTCGGTAGCTTTTCTTAGTTAGTTCTGACTTGACTAACTCTAATAATATTTTGTTTTGAAAAACGCCACCGGAGAGAGCCACAGTAGACAGCCCGTTGTCGTGGCCTGACGACAAGTGTTCGACCATGGCAATTATGACCTTTGCCAGACCCTGGTGGAAGCGAGTTGCCATTACTGGTGGTGCTGTACCAAGACGAAGATCAGTTAGTAACGCTTGCCACATGGTTTTAGAGTCGATGTATGGTAACTTCTTGTCAAGGTTTTCAATGACAAACGGGTAAGCCTGTTTGTCTTCCTCTTCCGCCAGTGCATTGCTGCTCACAAGTGCCTCTAGTTCGATGGCGGCTTGTCCTTCGTAGCTTATCTCGGCACGGCAAACACCAATTGCGGCAGCTACTGCATCAAACAATCGACCACAAGAAGACGCCAGTGGAGCATTTTGTTTGCTTTTGAGCATTGCGTCGTAGGTAGCTAGAGGCTTGGTTTGGAAGTATTTGGTTAGTTCCAATTCTGCATATTGCTCAAAATAGTTTTGCCGGCCTATTGCTGTCACTATATGAGCATAGGCATTGCGCCAGGGCTCCCGCATTGCCTTGGCACCACCTAGCAATGCAACTGGTCTAAAAGTTGCTATTCTCTCGAAGCTGCCGTAGTCTGCCAGCAAAAATTCACCACCCCAGTAGCTGTCATCCAGGCCATAACCCAAACCATCTAAAGCTACTCCTATTACCGGCCCCGCTTCTAGCGGCCAGCCGTTATCTGCTAGGCACGAGGCTATGTGAGCATGATGATGCTGTACCGGATCAATTTCAGCTAAAAGATTTCTCCCCAATTTACTTGATCGATACTCAGGATGATAATCAATTGCTATGTGCTGCGCTTTGAATTGAAAACAATTTTGATAAAGTTCTAGATTCTTCTGATAATCGCTATAAGTTTTAGCCTCTTCTAAGTCACCCATATGTTGGGACATAACGGCGCGGTTATCTTGCAGAAGACAAAATGTATTCTTTAACTCAGCACCGAGGGCAAGTATCTCTGGTGCTGATTCGAAGCCTGGTGGAAGTTTAATTGGAGTGGGTGCATAGCCCCGGGCTCGCCGTAAAACTTCGAAACTATTATCTTCTGCTGCACGCACAACTGAATCGTCTAAGCGATTGACGATGGCGCGATCGTGAAGCAAAAAGAAATCAGCGATCTGGGCTAGATATTCTTTAGCTTCGTCATTGTCAGTGCATTGAGGCTCTTCCGAGAGATTGCCAGAAGTAAGTACTATTGGTATGTTCAGGTTTTGCAAGAGTAGGTGATGGAGGGGGCTATACGGCAGCATGAAGCCTAAGGTCGTTTGCTTCGGAGCCACGGCATCTGAGAGCTTTTCTCTAGTTACTACCTTCTTTTGCTCAAGTAAAACAATGGGGGCCTCGTGACTCTTGAGTAGCGACTCTTCTGCCGCGCTTACCAGACAATAGCGTTTGATAAGATCGAGGTCTCTTGCCATTAGGGCAAAGGGCTTTTCAAAGCGCTTTTTCCGTTGCCTAAGAGTGGCAACGGCTTTATCGTTGGTGGCGGCGCAGGCGAGGTGGAAGCCGCCGATGCCCTTTATCGCTACTATTTCGCCTCTTTTGAGCAAATT
>CALRJJ020000497.1:0-4569 GCA_943367505.1 Flavobacterium psychrophilum
CAAATGAGCGACGTTGTCTTCAGAGCTAACAACTTAGGCGATGCCTGGACCTTCTTCCATCGCTTGGCGGCCTTCAATACAATCAACGAACCCGGGGCGGTGACAGCAATGTATCTCACCTCTACCATCTTCACCACATTGCCCATCTACTCCCTCTATAGCTTCATCAGACACAAGAGCATCAAACTGAGCAAGAACCCCAGTGCAGCTCTATCTAAGCCGGTGGTGGCCATACAAGATTATTGGAATAGTTCAATTGCTCTGCGCTTAGTTACCTGCGTAGCGGCGGCCTGGATTATTGCTGGATGCGCCCCTTCACAGTTAGTGCCCTTCTTCTATTTCCAGTTTTAGCAATCTCAATTTTTAGTTCCAAATTTCTAGGATATTTTAAATGCCAGAAGCGCCAATCACAAAAATTGAAGATGCGGACACAAGCACGGCAGACAAGCCAGTTGCGGTCAAAGTTCAACGCAAGCACTCCTTAGGAGTGACAGCTTTAGAATTTCTAATTATGACACCACTAGCAGTGCTTATACTTGAAGGCCTTTTTACCTGCATCGGTGTTGGCGAACAAAATTTCATGCGGCCTGATCTAGAACTTGGATCAGTGCACATTCCAGGCAAACTAGTCACCTGGCGCCTTGAAGGCTTTTCTCGCGACTCACTTTCTCAGGCAGGCTGGCGCGATATCGAACGCACCATAGCCAAACCAGCTGACACATACCGCGTGGCTTTGCTTGGCGACTCCGCAACCGAGAGCCTGCAGGTGCCCCTAGAGCAGACCTTTGCCAGAATTGCAGAAAAGCAAATCAATCAAGATCTAAATTCAGCTGCTAGCGCCAACTCAACTGACAAAACTGCAAATGACAAGACTGCAACTGACAAAACATCTACAGATAAAACAAGAGAGCACAAGCCACCTAAAGTAGAAGTGATCAACTTTGGCGTCTCCGGCTATTCCACTGCCCAGGAATTACTGCTGCTGCAAAAAGAAGTAGTGCAATACAAACCAGACCTGGTGGTCGTGCTCTATTCCCGAGGCGACTCCGAAGAAAGCTCGGTGGAGCCAAGCAAGCGTGAAAGCGCCGAACCAAGACCCTACTACTATCTCGACCAGAACAATCAACTGCAACTTGATCGCAGCGTCTTACTTGCTAACAAAGAAAAACTGACCAGCAATCCACTCTTGGAATTTTTGCGAGCCAACAGCCGCATCTACGGCGTCTTTGATCAAACCAATTTTCAACTAAACCTCACCGACAAGTTTTACGTAAAACTGCGGCGCTTAGCCACTCAAATTGCCAGCAAACTTTCAGGTTCTAACAATGGCAGTGGCACGAGCAAAGAAGAGCCTCCTCAATATCCTACTCAAGATAAGTTCAAAGTGACTCAAGCACTCTTGAGCCAAATTCAAAACACGGCCAAAGCAAACAACGCCCGCTTCCTGCTTGTCACCTTCCCGGACATAGGCAACATCGACCCAATCTTCGCCAAACAAGTGCCAGCCTTGCTAAAACAAGGCCAAGAAGAAGGCTTTGACGTGATGGAACTTAGTCAGCCGTTTCGCGACTACAAAGGCAAAGAAGACCTCTTCTATCAAGTTCACTTTGCCTCCGGTGGCCACAAAGTAACAGCCCAAGTTCTCTCTAAGTATGTGGAAGGCCTGATTTCACGATGACTGAAGACGCCCACTCGCCTTCTGAAGACGAAATTACCGCCTTAGTTACCCATTACACCTGCACCCGCAATTGCAGCGGCCAAAAAGGCAATGCGGCAGGCTGCTGTACCGTTGCCAGCCGCGACTTTATCATTGGTCCGATCACCGATCCCAAAGACTTTCTCAAACGACTAAGCGCAAGAGATGGTCGCACCTACAGCCATGCTGAGGTTTTCATCGACTACAAAGAAGGTCGCAAACTATTTCCCGACAAAACGGCCTGGCAAACCAAAGAATTCTATCCAGCCCTGCGAGTCCAAACCGACAAGCCAGAGGTTTACCCCTGCCGCTTCCTCTCTGACGCTTTCGAATGCACTGTTTATAGCGACAGGCCCAGCATTTGCCGTACTTACCAGTGCGACCATTTAAAAACGACCCTCAAAAATCTTTGAGGGTCGTTCTAAAGTCTTTAAATTTGGCGGTAACTAAGCGGCTTTAACCCGCTCATCAAACCATTTATCAGCCTTAGCTGCAGCGCTGGCACTGACATAGAGACCATCGGTGTTATATTGAGCACCATCCATTGCCTTTTCTCTGTCGCTTGTAGCCACATCAGCTTGGCCCATCATGGAACCATTCTTTTGCGTTGCCTTAAGAGTTGTCCAGATGTCGGCAGCGTTGCTGACTTCCTTGCTCTGATCGCTCTCAGACTTATGAGCGTCTGGAGCATGGACAGTTCTATTCCAGCCGTTCAAGATGCCATAGCTAGCAGCATCAGTGAAACCGTTCATGGCCTGAGAAAATAGACCGCCCTCCTTGTGTTCAGGAGCTCCGGTGTTCTCGTTGATTTTGTCGTGTCTTTGCTGTGTTTGTTCTAGTGACATAATTGTGAAACCTGCACTCGAAGGCGTGGGGCCATGAGGACACTACTACTAAGTGGACTCTCTAATTAGACCACGGCAAAAGCGATTGTCAAGCATTTTTTATCTATCCGAAACAGAAAAATGGACAAAGCCCTAGGAACGGCCATTAGGGTTTTGCTAGGGTGAATCATCCCCATACTTCCTCCTTATATAGAACTCAAAAACCCCAAGTCTCGACCCAGGCCTAAACCCCTAAACCCTCGCAGCTCATATATGAGTGTGAAATGAGACCGGCCAATTGAATTTGAGGGGAAATCTTTTCGCAGGCATTCAATGCCAGTAAATCTCAAAGGAAACCATCATGGATATCACAGCTTCTGCGGTCGCGGTCTACGCCACCCTGGCCCTGCTACTCGCCGCTTTCGGCTCTTTCTGCGTTGCGCTCTTTCACCACAGCCGCGTTCGCACCCAGGGCAAACCCGCCCTGGCACGTTCACTGAACTGGAGCGGCGTCGGCTTCATGCTTTTCAGCAGCTGCGGCTTCGTTGCTGAACTCAATGCTTTCGGTCACATCGCTACAGGCTACTACATTGTCATCACCGCCCTCTTCATTTTGGGCGTCTGGATGTTTCTCAAAGCCCGAGAGCTGAACGGCAAGTAAGCCAACAATGGCAAATATTGGAAACAGCTGACAGGATTAGACTTCAAGTCTTCTCTAACGTCAGCTGTTTTCCGATTTGCCCAGGTACTCAGTAACAGTTAATGGCCCCCATAGCTGGTAATCCTACATCTCGCTATATTTTTTTGCTTTTGCCTATTAATTGATATAGTTAACAGGAGGCAGCACAAACAGAGCTGGGCTTGCAAGCGATTGTGCCAGCTTTAACTTAGATAGGACAGCTAAGATTAACCACGATGAGTTGATCGCCCAGCCAATTTCTTACCCGCCACCGCGGCCGGTGCGTTCAAATTGTTATTGGTATTACCATAAACTGGCGCTGGCGCTACCACTCCAAAATAAGTTAAGGCGCTGTAGGCCTCATTTTCTACACTAGGCACACCGTAAGTACGAGCAAGAGTGAGAGCATTTTTGTACTCATCAATCGCTCCGTTAATGTCGCCGTAGTGCTTCATTGTCTTGGCCAGAATCAAATGAGCCCCAGCATCAAGTGGATTATCTTTTAGATGTTCGTTAAGCAACTCAGCGCAACGAACTGTGTCACCAGAAGCTAAGTGTTGCCGTGCAACAGTAAGGCGATATTGATTAGCGACAGCATAGTCTTGAGGCGATGGAGTAGGCAGTGGCGGGCCATCATAGACAACAGCCATTTGCGTAACATCAAAACAATTAACTGGCTCAGTGAATGTGAGCAAGGCATTAGGCGACAATTGATAGCATTCAACCGGTTGGGCATTATTATCAAAATACTGACGAACTGGCTCACCTAGCTGTTTTTTAACATGCTTAAGCTGCATACCAGAATGAGGGAAAAGTGCGACAAATGTTTTGGAGGTAGCTAATGGGTGAGCTACTGGAATGGTCTGTTTATTGGCAAAGCTAGCAGTGCCATTTTGCAGAGCAAAACTCGGCCCACCAAGTTGTTTAGCCCGCCAATTCATACTACTCATACCAAAACCAGACGAACCCTTATTATCGGGAGCACCGAGAATCGTGCGCAGATACTTTGCTTCAATCAATTCTGGCCGCATGGCCATATGCACCATCATCGGAAGAACAGCATCGCCGTGGCATTGTGGTCGCTTATTCTTAGGCTGATAGCGATTAACCGAACCTTTCATCGGGGCGGTCCCAGAAGCGTAATTAGGCGAAGCTGAACTGGCAGTAGAGGCCCCTGTCACTGCAGCCCCAGGCACTCCCGAACTATTCAGCGGAACAATGGTGCCATTCGAAGCAACAGTATGCAAACTAGAAAGCGGTAAATTAGTCGGCCGCATGGTGATCGCACCGGCCGGCGGAGCCACATTTACTGAGGTGCTCTGCCCATAAGATCCAATAGCGTGCGCCACAGGTGCACTGACAGTAGAACT
>CALRJJ020000498.1:0-4551 GCA_943367505.1 Flavobacterium psychrophilum
CAACTACCAGAGATTAATTTCCAACAAGAGCAAATGTGCGAACATACAAAAATGTCGACCTTTGACCACCAAGAGGTAATTTGGAGTTACCTTCAGAACAAAAAAGGCTTCGCCGAAGCGAATCTGAGCAAAGCTAAGCTTAGCGAAGCTCTCGAACAAGCCGTAGCCCATGACGATATCACAAGCATCTATTTGGTAACCGGGCTGTGCTTACACCAAGCAGCAGAAATTCGAGAGAAAGCCTGGGCTGTCATTGACTATCTCCTCAGGGACGTGTCAGCAAAAGACCTAGTCAAACTCGATATTGTCACGCGCAGCTATCGAATAGTAATCGAGCCGATCAAATTACTTGATGAACTCACGATTCCAACCAATGTGCTGGGTCTGCTTTCCTTTAATCCTAACGGTTTCATCCGAGAAAAAGCCTTGAGGCAGTTGGCTAGTCGCTTCGATGGCAAAGAACTGCCGTTCATTCTGCTTCGCGCCAATGACTGGGTAGAGAGCATTCACAACCAGGCCATTGCAGCGATAAAAGAGCGACTGGAAGGAGACTACTCTAGGCACTTCACAGACAATCTCTACCTGATCAAACATCTCTCAACTTTAGGGCGATACAACCACGAGGGCATTCAGGAGATAATAGCGAATGTCTTGTGCTCGCCTCAATATGAGACTGAACTACTTAGCTATCTCAATTCAAAAAGAGCATCCGAAAGACATTTTGCGTTTACACTTTTACTCAAAATAGATTCACCGACATCAGTTAAAACAGCTATAAATGCTGGCTTGGCGAGTAAAGACCCGCTGATTAGACAAAGAGCTTTCGACTTTGCTTTGAAAGCCAACAGGATCAATTTGATTGAGCGGCCAATTGTCTCACTTCTCACTGATTCAGCAGCGACAGTAAGGCTTGAAGTTTTACGCTGGTTGGCGGAGAAACAAGATTGCCGCGCGATTTTGGAAGCTGCTTTTTTTGACACTAGTTTTGCCGTGCGCTTGTTCGCTCGCTATCGCCTAAAAGAAGTGAATGCCAGAGAGACTTACATACTAAATTTACAAACAAAGAAGTACTCCCTCTTGTTTACGCTGAGAAGTCTCCTCGAAATCGAAGCAGTGCTGCCAATCGAGTTAATAGAACCGCTAACTGCGGCCTCAAGCGGCAAAGTTCGTGCGCTCGCCTACGAATTACTTCTGGCTCAAGGGCAAATAGCAGATAAAGCAGAGATTGTTTGCCGAGCCCTGTTGGACAAAAGCAATCACTGCATCAAATCGGCCTATAAATATCTTCGAGCTAATCCAGATTCAGTAGCAATAGAATCAATCTGGGAGCTATTCAACCAGGAGCTTTCCCTTGAAGCAAAGCGCACTCTAATCTCAGCTATGGCCTACTCACCGCCTTGGATAAGCCTGCCTTACCTGCTAGCCGCTAAAGCAACAATTCATGCAAAAGCAGAGTCAGGTATCGAGGCTCCCTTAGAGACTCCCTTAGAGACAAGCATCGATTTCGCCCTTGAGCACTGGCTCGATAAAGCCGCAAACAACTTCACGAGCCCCAGCCCTTCAAGCTTGAACAAAGTTCATACCTCACTAGAGGAAGCCAAGGCAGTACTGAAGCCCAAGCAATATGAGAGCATAAAAGCCGTCTTGAACCGTCACTAAGGGCCAATTTAGCAGCTCCACTTGTTATGATTGTGGCCAATAGTTTGAAAAGCGGAGAAAAGTCGGTGGATAAGCGCCCTCTCACAGAATTAATAAGCAACGACCCAGCCTGGCCCATGGTCAAAGGATGGCTGAGCGAAGCGAAAAATCTGGTAGAAGTTTTACCGGCTTCGGCACCACAGAACGCTGAAGCTTTAGTGGCCACCCAAGTGACGACTAGGTCTTCTATGGGTTCCATTATTTACGAGACCGGCGGCATTTTAGTTGACCACGGCTGGATACGCATCCTCGGGTCAGGCAGCAGCAAACTTCCTCGCACCCTTCCAGACTGGAACATCACAGCCACTGGCAGCGGCCCGGGCGAAAATGACTTCCTCTTAATTGCCGATGATGTTATTGGCGGCTTCTTTGCTCTCAATGGCGGCGGCCTGCCAGGGCAAACTGGCAATGTCTGCTACTTTGCCCCAGATACTTTAGAGTGGGAAGACCTCGACATTCCTTACAGCGGCTTCTTAGAGTTCTGCTTGCACGGCGACCTTGAAACTTATTACAAAGCCTTCCGCTGGACAGGTTGGCAGACCGATGTTGCCGCCCTAAACGGCGACAAGGCTTATTCTGCCTTCCCCTTCTACTTTACCGAAACAGCCGACACCAAGCGCGATCGCAAACCGGTCACCGTTGCTGAACTCTACGAGTTGTTAGTGATTTACTGGCCCAATCAAATTGAAAAACAGCGCCTCAAGCCCGGTCAGCAAATCAAAATTCAAATTAGTGAGTAGCTAATTAGCATGAGCAGCTCCGGCCAAATAAAAATTGAAGACTATCGTCCTGAACATTTTCAGGCAATTCAAAGCTTTGTCGAAATTATTCAAGATACAGAGAGCGGCCTTGTGCCCGGTCTTAAAAGTGGTGCTGAAATCAAAGAATGGTACGCTCAATCTTTAGTAGATTCTATAAAGTCGAAACAGGGTGTCATTCTCGTTGCCCTAGCCGAAGCTGAAGCAATTGGCTTTGTTTGCGCCTGGGTAGAAAACGATGACAAGCTGGTATTAGATTCGGTGCGCAAGTGTGCTTACATATCTGATGTTTGCGTCAGCTCCAGTTGGCGCGGACACGGCGTAGCAAGGCTGCTCTTAGATGCGATTGAAAAGGCCATGCAAAAACTTGGCTGCCAGCGCATTCGTCTCTGCGCCAAACGGGGCAATCTAGCCGCCATAAAATGCTATGAAGGTCAGGGCTATCAAACTTACGAGACAGTTTTAGCAAAAAGACTTTAGCAAAAAGACTTTAGCACCGAGGCAAATAGCTTAGTGCTTATCAGCCATTTTGCGCTCGAGAATTTGGAAGCCAGTCAGTTCAACTAGTGCGTCCATAATCTCCCAGGTTTTTGCTTCCAGATCATCGCCTGGTTCAATAACTTTGCCGATATTGACGCGGGCTGGACCAAAGCGTTTATCAGTGCCGATGATGCCGATAGGCAAAATCTTGGAATTCGTCACCTTGGCAAAATAAGCAGCACCAACGTGTGGCCTACCAATTGAGTTAGGAGTTTTACAACGGGTTCCTTCAATGAACATACCAAGGGACCAGCCAGTTTTCATAATTTGGCGGATGAATTTGACTGTCGATAGTTGTGGCTTCTCACGGTTAATCGGCAAAGCACCGAGCCAATCGAGGAGACGACCCATATATTTATTGTTCCAAAGCTCACTCTTAGCCATGTAGATCATTGGCCGCTGAGTAACATAAGCGAACAAGGGCGGGTCGAGAGTGGAGATATGATTGGCAACAACAATAAGAGAACCCTCTTTGGGAATATTCTCTCTTCCGTAGACCTTTAGCCGGGTCATGATGAAGTGATAGGGCTGCACAAACTGATTGCCGACCATCATCTGCACAGCTACACGTTTGGCGTCAAAACGTGCGGCATCCAGTGGTGCTGCAATGATTTTGGTGCTACTAGATTTCTCTCCGGTAGATTTCTCTTCCACAGACTTCTTTTCGGCAGATTTATCTGCTTCAGCTTTAACGTCGGACATCAAACAATTCCTATTGCCAGCTAGTTTCTATTGAGTGCGAGCCATTGGGCGAGGCAGTGTCAAACGCACCACAGAGTTATCTATTTGTTGGCTGACAAAGAGGTTGCCCTCTTTATCGAGAGTGAGGTAATAAGGCTGCTTGAAGCCGGTCCCGATGATAGTGGATACACCAGCAGGACTAATTCTAGCCACCGTACCGCCATCATAGTTAGCGACATAGATATTGCCACTTTCATCGGCAGCAAGACCGATTGGCCCTTTTAAGTTAGACCCTGAGCTAAATTGCATGCGGGTGCCATCAGCCGAAATACGGTCAACAGTATTGCTCGTAAAGTTAGCAACATAGAGGTTGCCGAGGCGATCGAAGGTCAATCCGCTTGGAGCGGAAAATCCGGTAGCTATGACACGAGCCGAAGAGTTAGCCAATACAGCGGTGGGCACGCCGGCCCGGGCTGCAGCAACGGGAGCGCTGGCAATTGCCACCGGTCTGACGGCTTGAGTCTGCTGTACTTGTTGAACCTGCTGAATCTGCTGTACTTGTTGTACTTGTTGCTGAGGCTGAACTACATGGCTGAGAGTGTTGCCCGACGGATTATTTGAGATTGTGCTGTAGTCGCGAGAGGGCTGGCCGTCAGTGGCCACCGGGTTCAAATTCATGGCCTGGTTAGTTGAATTATTGAAAACATTGGCAGCCGGTTGAGCAGCACTAGCATTGGGGTTATAGCTAGGTGAAGCAACGGTAGCCCCAGCGAGCTGGGCTTCACAAGTCTGAATGCGTTTTTGCGCGTCAGCAAAATGGGGAGAACTTGGAGCAATGGCCTGGAGATGATTTTTAGCTTCTGCCGCACGGCCC
>CALRJJ020000499.1:0-4548 GCA_943367505.1 Flavobacterium psychrophilum
ATACCACAGGCGAGGAATCACTCTGTGGCAAATGCCGCAATCCAATCTCAGATGACTTCATTAAGTGTCCATTTTGCCAGCATGACCTCAAGTTTTCTTGCCTGCGCTGCGGCACCATGCAACTCGATGGTTGGACAAGCTGTCCGAAATGCGGCTTATCAAAAGAAGAAAGCGACCACGAATTTTGCTGCAAAGGCTGCAACGCCGAGATCTATGGTGAGTGGAAAATCTGTCCATACTGTCAAGCAACGAGAGAAGCATCCTACTCGGTTGCCGCCTCTAACACCTAAAAAACAAGGAGCGAATTGATGTCGATTGAAATGCAGGAACTGCTGCAGCTGGTAGTCGACCGCACAGCCTCAGACTTGCACCTCAAGGCCAAAGAACCGCCAATCATCAGAGTAGCGGGCAAACTGATACGCACAAGCTTGCCTGAACTCACGTCAGACGACGTCAAGCGCCTAATTTTTTCTTGCCTCACCGAAGACCAGTGCAAATATGCTGAAGCCAATCTAGAACTAGACTGCGGCTTTGGTGTCGATGGCCTGGGGCGCTTCCGAGTTAATGTCTACAAAGACAGAGGCTCTTATGCGGCCGCACTGCGCGTGGTGCTATCAAGAATTCCATCAATCGATGAACTCGGTCTACTACCAATCTGCAAAGAAATAATTCAGAAGCCCCGGGGCCTGGTACTGGTGACCGGCCCAACCGGCTCTGGTAAATCGACAACCCTGGCTTCGATGATCAATTCAATAAATGAAAATGAGTCGAAGCACATACTGACAATCGAAGACCCCATAGAATTTATTCACCACAACAAAAAGTCGATTATTTCACAACGCGAAGTAGGCTCTGATACTCGTTCCTTTGCTAACGCCCTCAGAGCTGGTTTAAGAGAAGATCCTGACATTATCTTGGTTGGTGAAATGCGCGACCTTGATACCATTCACCTGGCATTGACCGCGGCAGAAACCGGTCACCTGGTCTTCAGCACCATCCACACAAGCTCAGCACCACAATCGGTCGATCGCATCATCGATGTCTTCCCACCAGAGCAACAGCAGCAAATTCGCATTATGCTCTCTCACGCTCTAGTCGCGGTTATAAGTCAATCACTGTTAGCTCGGGCCGACGACTCCGCTGGCGACTCACCAGTGACTTCAGGGCGCATCATAGCGCTAGAAGTACTAGTCAACACACCAGCGGTGGCCAACCTCATTCGCGAAGCTAAAACAGCTCAGATGTATGCCAGCATGCAAATGGGTGCAGCTCTGGGCATGCAAACTCTCGAAGCTTCACTTGCCCTCCTGGTAAAACAAGGTAAAGTAACCTTTGCCGATGCCATTGGTAAAACCAGCAGGCCTGAAGATCTCGAACAACTAATTGGCAATCAAAGAAGCAGCAGACCAGAACCGGCAAAAATGGAAAAAGGCTTTGGCGGCAGTAGTTTTGGCAGGTTCTAAAAATTGGAATATTTGTACAAAATTAGAGAAAGCGACGGTTCCTTCAAAGAAGCGGTCGGCCAAGCAGAATCACCGGCGGTGCTCAGAGCGAAGCTGAGAGCGCGCGGCATTGAGGTTGTTGAAATACGAGAACGCACTGCCATGGGCAGTATCCTCAGTTTCTTTAGCGCCCAGAACAGCAAAGAACTTCTCACAATTGGTTTGTTTGAACGCGTTTCTCTTAAAGATATGGTGGTTTTCTCGAGACAATTCGCTGCCATGATTAGCTCAGGAGTTGCCATGCTGCGCACTCTGACAATCATTGTCGAACAATGCCCCAACCGCAAACTAAAGAAGGCCCTTGATGATGTGCGCCACTCCATTGAGTCAGGCCTGTCACTCTCAGATGCCATGGCCAAGCACACCGATATCTTCGACAAACTATATGTATCGATGGTCAGAGCCGGCGAAACCGGTGGTATTTTGGCCGACGTTTTGAAGCGGCTGGCCGACTTTCTTGAATACAAATCAAAGCTCAATCAAAAAGTGCGCGCTGCCATGGTCTATCCCACAGTAGTGTTGATCATCGCTGTTGCCGTTTTCTGGGGCATGCTCACTTTCATTTTGCCAATCTTTGAAGGACTCTTCAAAAACATCGGTGGAGAGCTGCCTGCCTACACCCAGTTTCTTATCCTGCTCTCCCAGTACATGCGCTCAATCTGGATGATGCTCTTCATCGCAGCTAGCGCTGTGGGCGTTTACATGCTCAAGCGCTACTACAAGACCCCAGTCGGTCGCTTTCAAATAGACTTCTTCTTTCTCAATCTGCCCTTCTTTGGCGACCTGATTGGCCGTGTTTCTATCGCCCGCTTTGCCCGCACCTTTGGCACCTTGCTACAGGCTGGGGTACCGATGCTGACAGCCCTAGACGTAGTCAAAGACACCGCCGGAAACGCTGTAGTCGCAGACTCAGTGCAGCAAATTTATAACGATGTGAGGCAAGGTGGAAACATATCAAAACCCATGGGCAAATCCAAAATATTTCCGCCAATGGTGACGCAAATGGTGGCTGTGGGTGAAGAAACCGGTCGTCTCGACGACATGCTCTCTAAGGTGGCTGACTTCTACGATATGGAAGTAGAAAACGCAGTTGAAGCCCTGACATCACTCTTAGAACCGCTTATGGTCGTAGGCATAGGCGGCATCGTTGGCTCTGTAGTCGTGGGCATGTACCTGCCGATTTTCACAGTGATCAATCAACTTCGGTAAGCATCTACACAAGCAAACAAGTGGCAAAGGTTTGATGTCAAACTTTCAAGCTTTTTAGCAATTTGCGATCTAACATTGAAATATCAGTCTGTTGACAGCCCAAGCTAAATTCAATCTAAATTGAATCGAACATTAGTCAATTAGCGGCGGGACGAGGAATTTCCATGGCCAAAATTAGATTAGAATTACTTAATAGATATCCATGATAGCTCTTGCGCATTTACACTCTTTATTCGTTAGAGATTTGCCACCATTAATAGGTCCAGTAAGAATAGGAACTCAAATTTCCTAGCAATTCTCTTGGTTATGGTAATCTGCCGGAAAGTAAGGTTAAGATTATAAATATGGATACAGGTTCAAATATTACAGTCACAGCAATGGTTGAGACATCGATAGTGGTGAGCAACGATTTAGAGCCCAAACGAGAAGTTTCTGGTGCAGCCAAAGGGCCAGACCAAATTCATAACTGGTTGGCGCTATACGCAGAAGCGCGTGACCCAGCTCTGCGCGACTCTATCATTCAAGCCGCTTTGCCCCTAGTAAAGCGTATTGCCTACGGCCTCGCCCGCCGCTCTACTGACCCAGTCGAAGATTTGATTCAAGTTGGATCCATTGGCCTGATCAAGGCAGTTGACCAATTCAAGCCAGATGCTGGCGCTAAATTCCAAACCTACGCTACCCACTTGATCACCGGCGAGATCAGACACTATCTTCGCGACAAAACTGCGATGATTCGTGCCCCTCGCGAACTACAAGAACTATCTTTCCGCATCAACCGCCTCGTTCAAGGACTGACTGCCAAGTTAGGCCGCGAGCCCTCAGATGTTGAAATTGCCAACGACCTGCAGATTCCTGTAAGCCGCGTTAACGAAGCTTATGAAGTTGACCGCAGACGTACACTGATTTCCCTTGACCAAGCATTGTCCAACGATGCTGGCAGCGAGCAGTCGCTGATCGACACTCTTGTCGATGCCAAATATCAGAGCAACCAGCTCGCTAAAGAAGACAGATTTATGTTAGCTGAAGCGATCAAGCAGCTCCGTGATGGCTTGAGAGAAGTTGTCCAACTGACCTTCTACGAAGACCTGAGCCAAACAGAAGTAGCCCGTCGTCTTGGCATTTCGCAAATGCAAGTATCAAGAAGACTTAGAGCGGCCACTACTGAATTGAACAAAATCATCACTTTGAGCAAGAAGGCCGGTCCTAAAGGTGGGTAATGGCCAAGCTAGAAATAGCTTCGCCTCAGGTAGTCATCGAGGCCACAAACCTAACCAAAGATAGGCTCTCTAGCTTTCTTAAAAAGCGCACTCGTGTGCTTGATAGTGTGAGCTTACGCGTTGAGGCCGGTCAGACCTATGGTTTGATCGGCCCTAATGGTGCCGGTAAAACTACCACAGTCAAACTCTTACTCGGCCTGCTGCACCCTGATAGCGGCCAGGCCTCTGTACTGGGCAGCCCCGCTAGCGCCCGAGACAAACTTGCTCAAATTGGCTTCCTGCCCGAGAATCCTTATTTTTACTCGCACCTGACTGGACGCGAATTTCTCACTTTTGTGGGCAAGCTCTTTTCTATGCCGGATGCCTTAATCAAAGAGCGCGTCAAACTTTTAGTAGAGAAAGTATCTCTGGAAAACGCCTGCGATAGACCAACAGGCAAATACTCTAAAGGCATGCTGCAGCGGCTAGGAATAGCTCAAGCACTGATTAACGACCCACAGGTACTGTTCCTCGATGAACCTATGAGTGGTTTAGATCCACTTGGTCGTATGGATGTGCGCCGCATCCTCCATGAATTAAAAGACGAAGGCAAAACCATTTTTTTCAATTCCCACTTATTA
>CALRJJ020000500.1:0-4547 GCA_943367505.1 Flavobacterium psychrophilum
CTGCTTGATTGTACTGTCCTGCAGAATACTCAGCGATACCACGATTGAGCCAGTCGATTTCTTCAGCCCGTGCAGCTGTATCACTCTGGTGATGGAGTGTTAGAACAATTAGCAGAAATAGCCAAAAGCTTCGCCGCTGCATAGTCTTCCTGGTTGCTATCGATAATTAGGTCATGCAACTGACGTTGCATAGAAAGCTATTGTTCTTCACCGACTCGCACTATAAGCTTGCCAAAATTTTCGCCTTTTAAGAGCCCTTGGAAGGCTTTGGGGGCATTTTCTAAACCCTCGACTACATCTTCTAAGTACTTGATTTTTCCCTCTTTGATCCAGCTAGAAACGGCCTGTAAGAATTCCTGGCGCTGGGATCCAAAATCGCTAACGATAAAGCCTCTAAACGTCAGTCTTTTGGTTAGAATAGCTCGCATTAGAATAGGCAGCGGTATTGCTCCTGCTTCGAGCGTGGTTTCGTTGTATGCACTTATTAGTCCACAAACAGGGATGCGCGCAAACGGATTGAGTAGGGGGAAAACTGCTTCAAAGACAGCACCGCCAACGTTTTCGAAGTAAACATCGATGCCTTTGGGGCAAGACCTGGCTAAAAGCTCGGGAAGATTAGCGTCTTTGTGATCGATGCAATCATCAAAACCGAGTTCTTTGACGACATAGTCGCACTTGCGCTTGCCCCCCGCGATGCCGACTACCCGACAGCCTTTTATTTTCGCAATTTGTCCGACAATCGCTCCCACTGCACCTGAGGCAGCGGCCACTACAACGGTTTCTCCTGCTTGAGGTTGGCCAATATTGAGCAAGCCGGTATAGGCTGTCATTCCAGGCATGCCAAGTACACCTAGGGCTGTTGAAACAGGGGCTAGGTTTGGATCAATTTTGATTAGCGTGGCCCCTGGGGCAATGGCCTGGGATTGCCAGCCTGTGTAACCTAAAACAATGTCGCCTTTGGCCAGGTTAGAATATTGCGATTGCACTACTTCACTGACCGTACCGCCTTCCATTACCCCGTTTATTGCTACAGGTTCTGCGTAAGATTTAGTTGCGCTCATGCGACCGCGCATGTACGGATCAAGCGAAAGATAGAGCGTGCGCAGAAGTACTTCATCTTTAGCTGGATGTGGCAAAGTACTTTCAACCAGCTTGAAATTCTCGTCTTTTGGTTCTCCCACTGGCCTTGAGGCAAGTATAATTTGACGATTTTTGGTTTCGGCCATTTCGTACTCCAATTTTGTACTTTTAGTGTGCAAGTTTAGTCTGCAAATTTAGTGTGTAAACAATGTGCAGTAAATCTGCAGTAAATTTTTTCGTTTGCTGCAGCGCTAACGATGACACAATACAGATTTTTTTTTGTTTACCGATTATAACTAGTAGGTTATCTCGAATGTGCTATGAATCCCCCAAACACTCCTCCTCCATCTGATGAAGAATTACAGGGCAGCACCAGCTTGGCTGGTAGCGGCGGCAATGGAGATTTTCGACCATTTATTTCTGGTAGCACTAATTTACCAGCCGCTGATGAAGCTGGTAAGCTTCAGCCTGGCGAGCTTCTCGGTGACTACGAGATTATCTCGCTGCTCGGTGTGGGTGGAATGGGCTTCGTCTACAAGGCTCGCCATCGAGTTCTCAATAAAATATACGCCTTAAAGACCCTAAATTACGAAAAAGTGAATGAGACAGCTTGGCGCCGCCTCCAGTTGGAGGCCCAGGCAATTGCCCGCATGAATCATCCAAACATAATTGCCATCCATAATTTGGGCTTGCATGATGGAGTTTTGCCATTCTATGTGATGGACTTGTTAGAAGGCGAGAATTTGGCTGATGTTCTCACCCGTACAGGTCCTTTAAGTTTGGACGATGCTCTTCCCGTTTTTATTGGCGTGGCTTCAGGTCTAGGTTATGCACACAAGAAGGGGATTATTCACCGCGATATTAAACCGGGAAATATCTTTCTACTGAAAGAAAAAGATGCAACTGGGTCTCGTGTAAAACTCGTAGATTTTGGTATAGCCAAGCTTTCTGGCGTTGAGGCTGAGGTGCAGAATCTCACCACAGCAGGCGAAATATTTGGCAGCCCCTATTACATGAGCCCTGAGCATTGCGATGGAAAGCGCATTGATGCTCGTTCTGATATTTATTCATTGGGCTGTACATTTTTTGAAATCTTAACCGGTGTGCCACCATTTCGTGGCGCCAATTCTATTCAAACTATGATGATGCATCAAAGCCAGATGCCACCAAGTCTAAGCAAAGCCACTGGCGGCAAGTACTTTCCTGAGGCCATGGAAGAAATGATTGCTACCATGCTGGAGAAAGCTCCGATGGACCGCTATCAGAACCTGGAAGAAGTAGTTGTCGATCTCGAGTATATGCAGAGAAAGAAAGGTGCTTCACCTGGTTCTTCATCGAACCGTGACTTAGACCAGGGTTCTGCTGCTGGGGCGAAGTTTTCAATTCAGCTGGCTCTCAAGATTTGTCTGGCCTTGGCTGTGCTGCTCGCCGCTGTGGGGACGTTGGCTTACTGGTTGAGGCTAGAGGCTAAGAAGACAGCGACCGATGCCAAGCCAGCTAGTAGTAGTAGTTCTTCTTCTTCTTCTTCACCCGAAGCTGCAGCAGCAGTGAAAAGCGGAGCTAAGGTGGAAAGCCTAAATGGTGCTGGAGTTAAGCCCGAGACAATGTCTGACTCTAATCCTGAATCTGGAGCTGATACTTTAACTGGTACTAAACCTGACTCTAAACTTGGCTCTAGCGCTGAAACCGCAAATAGCTTCTCTACAATTGTTAAAGTGAAACCCTATTTCTGCGGTATCGTTGATGACAAAGGTGTACCCAAGCGCCAGTTTGATTTCGGGCCTGGCAATGATATTGGCAGTTTCGAGTTCGAGGGCCAGGAGCAATCGATTCCAGCTCAAGGCCTTGTGCTGTTGCCTGCTCAAGGCGAACTTACCCTGCGCTGCAGTGGGGCAACAATGTCTAATCCAGCTCTTCTTGATGGTTTTGCTCCTGGTGACCTTTCTGGCTTGGTTTTCGATGCTCGTGAAACCTTAGACAAAAGTGCCCTGCCACATATTGTGAGGCTGGTTAATTTGAAGTACTTATCCATCGCTGCAATGTCTAGCAATCTTGATGGAGAGTGTTTGCCTATGCTTGAATTGCTGTATGAGCTCAAGGTGCTTGAGCTGGTAAATACCAAAATACGCGGCAGCGAACTGGCTACCTTGGGCCGACTTAAAAAGCTAAAGCGCCTTACCTACTCGCCGGTTAGAGAAGCGTCTGCACTTCTGGCAGTGTTGGCACCATCCAAAAACTTGACTGAGTTAACGCTTGAGCGAGGAGTACTAAGTGTTGCTGATTTCAAAACCATCGCTACTTGTCCAAACCTCAAACACCTTCGAGTCAATGATACAGAGATGACAAACCAGTCTGTGGCAGAAATTAGCTCACTGGCTCACTTAAAAGAGCTACAAGCGAACCCATCTTTACTTAGTCGTGAGTGTCTCCAGTCACTTAAAAAAATGAAGAATCTAAAGCAACTTGGTATTGGCGGTCAGTATATAGATGCCACTGATACTGTCAATTTTTCAAATGCTCTTGGTATTCAGGTGCACTAATTGTTTGAGCTTGCTGGCTGCCTTAGCTCTTAGCAGAGCGGCAGAGGAGTGTTTTGACCCCAGCCATAAGGCTCTTGAGGCATCATCATAAGCTTGTTGATAATAGCCTAATTTCAGAGCGGCGAGGCTGCGCATTTCGTAGCCGCCTGGCTGGGTGAATTGCGCTTTTATGTATTTGTCAGCGCAGCGGAAGGCCTCTGGCCATAACCCTTGCTTCGCCAGGGCCACAAACAATTGCGGCTCTGTTTCTTTCTTTTCCTCTTTGCGGCCAGCCGGAGGTGCAGACTGATTGATTTGAGGGGCTGGAGCCATTACTGTTGGTTTACTGACGCTGCGCAGACTTTTGCCTTTGAGAGCCAGAGTGGGTGGCCCCCCTTCCATCTCGTTTTCGCCTTTGTCGTAGTGGTTGCAGCCATAGCTTGTGTAAGTGCCGGTATCGAAAGCATCGTAATTTTGAAAGGGCCTAGTGGCCATGCGCTCATGCATAATTTTGTCGGTGGTTTTAAAGGCGTCGTAGGGCAGCTTGTGTGCGTCTTCGACGGCGCTAATGGCCTCTTTGTCACTAATGCAGTCAGATAGCTCTTTGCGATTCTTGTAGATGTGCTGAGCGTCAAAACCCTGTAGATGACTGCGAGCCACTAGTTCTGGTGCGTGATTTTTGAGGTGTTCTAAGTGGATGCGCTTGAACAAGTCGGCTTTGTGTGCGGTTGAGATGGCTTTGTCTTCCCATATGTAGCTGAGCTTTTCTGCCACTTCTAATTCTGCGGCAAGATCTGCAGAACTCCAAAATCCAGGCAAGCAGTGCAAAATCGTGCCATCCGCTGTCATGACAAAGGTTTGCAGATTGTGTGGGCCGGCTCCGTTTGTGGTATTGACGGCGTTGCCGTCAATCGGATGAACGCCGGAATCTCCAGCGTAGCCTTCTTG
>CALRJJ020000501.1:0-4537 GCA_943367505.1 Flavobacterium psychrophilum
GGGTAGATATAGACGATACCAAATGTGGCGCCATAAGAAAGCTGCAAACCGACGTCTGAAACACTTACAGGGTCTAGGGCCAAAGCAAACAGCAGCGCTAAAGCAAGAGCGGCACCATGGGCCAGGCGAACAAAGGCCAATCGCGCCCAAAGAGCAACTAAACACATGATGGCAGCCCGGCTTACCGAGGGGCCAGCACCAGCAAAGGCCGTAAATAGTACGACGCAAAGAAACGGTACGTATATATTGATCCAGCCAGTTCGTACAGCCTGACTCGGCCTCGTTTTTGCCTGAAAGAATCGACAAAGAACCAAAGCCGCCGTGACAATAATTGTTAGATTAAGACCTGAGGCAGCAAGCAGATGAGACAAGCCAATCAGCGCAAACTGTCGCTTCAATTCTTGATCAACACTTACTACTCTATCGCCCAAAACCATTGACGAGAAAAGGCTGCCCCGGGCCACTCCGAGATGCTCTCTATGAGCCTCTACAATCTTCTTTCGCAGCACCGCAATAGCGCGGCCCATGCGCACAAAAGCATTTTCGCCAGTTACTTTTTCTCGCCTATCAAGACAGCCTGTCGGCAACGCTGCCACAATGTGAAAATCTTCTGCTTTCACACTCAATCGCGCAAATATGCCTTTGCTAGCGAGCCATGCGGCTTCGTCAAATTCGAAGGAAAAGTCTTTGCCTTTGGGCTTGCGTAGCACACCAGAAACTTCTACTGAGTCACCAGGCAAAGGTGATGGCAAAGACTGCGTGTCTGCAGCTTCAATAGTGACCAACACCTTACCATCAAGCGGTTGTCTAGCAGGAAACAGAAGTTCATCAGCGCGCACAATCAAACTAAAGTCGTGCTTTACTGTTGAGCCCTCACTTGTTTCTAGCCTGGGGTCTAGTTTAGATTCTCGCTCGCGCACTTCTTCAATCTGGCCACTAAGGTGAACGCGACTGTTTGAGTGCAGTGCAGGCACAAAGTAAAGATCGTTTTGAGCCGGTCCGCCATTATCTTTACGCACAACCGCCCAGGCGAAGCTGAGAACAAGAGCAAGACTCAATGTTGTCACAACTCGCAGAGGCCAGAGACAAAGAGGGCGAAGAAGCAGAGGCAACAAGGCCACAAGCAAAGTCACTAGCGGATGAGTGTTAAAACTAGCGAGTAAGGCACCACAAAGAACAGACAAGGAAAACAAAGAAAAGGCACGTGCGGGGCTATAGCCTGACGGAGCCAGGCTGGCTGTCACTCTATCTGTCATAAATCAACTCTCTTTTAAGAAATTACGCCGACCAAGGAAGTAACTCAGCCTAAAGCTTGCCGCTAAGCAGCGGCATTTAGTCTCCTTTTGAGTAAAACGTCAAATCGAGCAAGAAAGTTCAATCGAATTCAATTAAACATCAAAAAAGCACCAAGTCGCAGGCGACCTAGTGCTTTCTCAATTTTATTGACGACCTATTGACCCGGACGGGTGAACTGGTCACGGAAGCCCAGAACGTTGGAAGAACTGCTTGTTAGTTGCAGTTTGCGCTTCTCTTGCATTTCTTTTGCTAGTTGTGAAAATACTTCAGAGAGTTGCTGCGTATCTGGATTTCCTGGTGCATAGGTATCGGCGATTCGCAGCGCACCTTGAGCACCGTTGTATCCCTTCCTTTGTCCATTAGGGAAGATGTCTTTATGATTGGCACCATCATCAATTAGAAGGTCGTAAGCACCACCGCCATCATTGCCATTTTTCATCTTCGCTGCTGCCATAGCCATATAGGCTAAAGCCTGGTCGCGGTAAAGCTTGGCCACAACTTTGGCATACTCTTGAGTCTTCAATTCAGCTTCTTGGCGCAATGGGTCATTGCCTTCAGCAGCGGCCTTCTGAGCAGCAGCCTGAGCCTTGGCAGCCTTGTCGTTGTAATAGAGGATCAGATTATCTGGTCCTTTGATATAAGTTTTGAGGAACTCTTTATCAAGCACTTCGGCCTTTTTCACAAGCTCATCAAAAGCGCCTTTAATGTCGTGCTTACCATCAAGAATCTTGGTGATATCGGTCTGTGCTTCTGCCGAATACTTTCTTAGATCATCGGCTTCGCTTTGCTTGGGCAGCTCACCTTTGATTGTTACTTGTTTGCTTGGATCGGCATTGTCCCGAATAATTTGCTCAGTCAGAGTAGCTGCCTTGTCAGCACTATTTCTGGTGCGCAACATGTAATGCAAAGCCCGGCCGCCCACATCAAGTTTATAGCCATCAAGCATGTATTGGGGCTCAGTACCCTTGTCTGAAATGCGGGTACCCTTATCGAGGATGTTGCGAGAGAGAGCACCAGTAGCACTAGCGTCATCACGCAAGCCTAGAAGCTTCTGCTCAGTGGTTAACCCACCAGTTGCAGCAGGCTTATTCCAGCGATCATTCATGGCAGCAAAACTGGCGTCGACGTTAGCGACAATCCAATCTTCCTTCTTGTTGAGCACTCTCTGCATTGAGCTATCAACTTCTCTCAAGGAGCCATATGAACGCTTGGTGTGATCGTAGTTGAAACTCTCTCTAACATTATCGACGCCACCTTTAAGGTTGCCGCCAATATTGTCTTGATAGGCGTGCACCAATACTGGTGCCAAAGTACCAACACCAGCTATTGCCGCTTTAGCGCGCCAATCTTTAGCGTAGGTAGCCAGCGTCAAACTGCCAGCAACAAAAGCTCCATTCCAGCCATCATATACACCGGTGGCTGCATTGACACGGTCAGGGGCGGTAAAGCCAATCGACCGAGCCACACCATCAATAACCTGAGAACCACCTACAGCGACGGCTACCGAACCAGGTATACCCAACAGTTTGAGCTTACCCGGCAAAGCCTGCGAAGCCGCTAAAGTCATTGGACCAAGAAACTGGCTGGCATTCCACGATTCATGCAAACCATTCACGCCAGCGACTTTCTGGGTCATTCCTCGATCGGTACTCACAATTCCATACTGAACTGCAGAACCAAGTATGCCAGAACCCATGCGCCCCATCCAGCTTGGCATATTTTCCAGAGCCTGGACTGCGCGGTTGCTTCTTTTAGCAGCAGCACTCTCAGCCAATTTCTCAGCCTCAGCGCGCGCAGCTAAAACCTTCAGCTCCGTGTCAGTAAAGAATTCGGTACCAGCCTTCTGTGCCAGATCCGACTTTACAGTAGCCTCCATCACGTTCCCGGGAGTGAACTTGCCCTGGCCAGCACGCGAAGTCAAGAATTCCAACTTCTCAGTCGCCCTAAGGGCATCATCCCCTGTGCCGGTTGAAGCCCTCGCCAAACTGTTCTGCAATTCCTCAAATTCTTTGTAAGCTCCAAGATGTTTAGCATCTGGCTTAATCAGACCACTAGAAGCAGCTTTTGACGGATCTACATTCTGTTGCCACCACCTAGCAAGACGAGCTTCCCCAGCTGCATCACCGGCCTTGGCCACAGCCTGGTCTGCTCTCTTTGAAATTTCGCTGTGAAGAAGTGGGATCGGCACGCTAGCAGCACCAGCGAATATAGTCGAATTCAATAAGTCGCGATGCTGACCACGCAACATAATAGTTTGCTGAACTCTTGGGTCAAAGAAATCGGCGCCTTGCCATGAGAACTGACGGCCTTGCCCCGGAGTCTGGTTACCGGTGCGCACTTGCTCACCTATATCACTACGCGCATAAGGCTTGGTTGGATCTACCTGTTTGTCTTTGTGCCGTTCAGTGAAACTAGGCACCTGCTCACCCTGAGTGCCATTGTTGGGCTTATTGCCAGGCAAAAGGGGACTGTCAGCTCCGTATGGCGCCTTCTGCGGCTTGCCATCAGTCGGGCCAGTATAATAAGGGTCGCGTCCTTTACCGGGTTCAGCGCCAGGATTGAAACCAGGAGCAACCTGGCCGTATCTTGCCTGAGCAACTTGGTTACCAAGACCCTCCAGCAACTTTTGTGTTGCCGCGTCTTGAACTTCGTCTGTTTTACGTCCTTTGTCAGGTGCGTCAGTCATTTGGACTCTCCCCGGTAGAAAAATGCGCGAAGTCGATACTTCTTTATGCCACGCATCTATCCATATTAAATAAGACTTAGACAACAGTAAATTCGTAGAATTCCCACTGCCAACGGCAATCTTGGCCTTTTTAATTATAATGTTTGTGCGCCACGGCCCTTTATCAAGGAAACCGTGGGGATTAGCAGTAGGCGAATCGGTTGCCAAGCGGTATCCTTAAAATACATTCTCTCAAACCATTCTCTTTGTATTGGGAAAGAACGGCCAGTATGAATCAAGACGAAAAATGGAGCAGTTATTGGGAATCGGCTGGCAAAGCAGTGCAGCTTGGCAAGCTTGAACACGCAGAACCTCTGCTCTCTGCCGCCGTAGACATTGCCGAGGACTTCCCCCCCGATGATCGGCGCTTGGCCATGACCCTAGAGTGCTTGGCAGAGATACTCTTCAAACTAAGACAACTAGCCCAAGCTGAAGTCGTAGTTAAGCGAGTGATTGCCCTCTATCAAGAGAGATATGGGCCAGAACATCACGATGTCGGTGTTTTCACCAACAACC
>CALRJJ020000502.1:0-4534 GCA_943367505.1 Flavobacterium psychrophilum
TACTGTTCAGCAAGCTTGGGGAAATGACATGATTGAAGGCATATTAACGGTTAACCTCGATCCGCCCTATTGCAGTTTTCATTCGCACTCGACTGGCTTTCACTATCTTCGCTCGGCTGAGTGCACAGTTGATGAAATTAGAACCATACTGCTTGAACTTGGTGCCATTTCATCGGGTCAGAACTGGCCAATGAAAGAGTGCTTTGTCAGGCTTACTGGGAAATTTTCAGAGGCGCAGTTAGCCGAGCTAGGTCTGTGGCCGATGCTAGTGCATCAGCAAGATTCTCTTCAGCAAAATATATTTCAGCACAAAACAGTCGCTTAGGCCTGTTGAGCTAGTATTTGGATCTATTGTTTGAGCTATTGTTGGTTCTTCACCTCGGCAATACCGAGGCGCAGCAGCTTGCCGATTTGACCTATGCCTTTTGCCAGTTCATCGCAAGTGTCGGCGAGTTTTTGCCGATCAACAGAGTCACCAACCAGGCCGATGCCGCTAAATATTTGCTCTAGGCCACTGGCAAGTTTAGGGAAGTCGGTTGAGTCAATAGACTCTTTTACCTTTTCGCCTAAATGCGAAAGAACTTCCATGACTTGATCCACATCTTTTTGGCCGTCTTTGTCTAAATCAAGCTGCTTTAGTTCTTCTAGGCGTTCTTTTAAGTAGTCGCGAGCTGAATCTACTGCTACAGCTGTAAGGGTTTTTTTAATGAACAAGAGCATACTCCTCTGGCCGGAAGGAGCACTTTACCATCTCTTGGCTTGTCTTTTAAGAGCCTGGCTTGAAAAGCTTAAACCAGGAGAAAATACCTGTGGGTTGTGCCTGTACAGCGTCCTTTAATGAAATTGATAGACGGCGCCCGAGAAACTCGCAACTAGCCAGGGCCGCGTGGGCTTGAATTGCCTCTTTGCGAGATGCCATCTCGACAAAGGCGAAACCCTTACCTTTTCCTTTTTCGTTTTTAGCTATGGTCACAGATCTGACAGCACCATAGCTGTTGAAATATTCTTTGAGAGCTTCTTCTGTTGCTTCGACTGGTACGTTGCCTACCAAAAGTTGTGGACACATGTTTGTTCCTGCTGCCTAATTCCACGCCAATTTTTTACAACTTGCAAACTTGCGCAATTGCTACATATTACGAATATAGCAACGGCCTTCCCCCCTGTCAACCAGCTTTCTGTTAGAACAGCTTTCATAGACGGTCTCTGTTGTATATGCAATAATTGCAGAGTGTTGCAAGTGTTCGATTTTACTGGCCTTCGCCCCTCAAGCTAGGCTTGATTGTTGCTAAATTTTTGAGCAATTGTTACTAAGTTTTGAATCAAATGTAGAGAAGTATTACAGTGCCACAGAGTCAAAAAAATCAAACCGTAAAGTTAGCTGAGTTCAAGGCTGATTTTTTTAAGGCACTGAGTAATCCTCTGCGCATACGCATTATTGATGAATTGCGTAACGAAGAATTGACTGTTTCAGAAATACGAGATCGTTTAAACGTTGAGTTGCCCAATGTTTCGCAGCAGTTAGCTGTTTTAAAGGCGAAGAACCTTGTCACGTCAAGAAAACAGGGCATCAACATCTTCTATTCTTGCAGCGATCCGAAGGTCTTTAAACTCTTGGACGTTGCCAAAGAAATCTTCAATGCACATCTCAGTGACATTCAAAAGACGCTCAGACGTCTTTAGTTGTTAGCATAAGCCGCTTTCGGCCTGTTGGTGCCTAAGGTATTGCCTTGCCAATTTGGGCTGTTTTGTCATATAATACAATTGCATACTTGCGCAACTAAGCAGTTGCGCATTTGGGTGGTGCCAGGCCGTTGGCCGCGTCGATTGAGCTAGGAACTTATATCGAATGGCCCTTATATAGATGTGCTTTCGAGGGTTTTATGAGTGAAATTGGCAAAGCAACTGATTCGACTACTAAGGCAAGTTCCGTTGGCGCATACTATTCCAGGCTCTTCGATGACAAGCAATTGCAAAAGCATGGATTGCCCGAAGTGGCCATTCGAGCTGCTGTTGCTGCCAATGTTAATACTCCTGTTGAAATACTTTCCGCCCTTGCCGCCGATCCCGATCGCCGTGTGCGCTTGGCCGTTGCAACTAACCTTGCTACGCCTACTAGAGTCTTAGAGCAGTTAGCTAGCGACGATGAAGTGCTGATAGTTTGTCGCTTAAAAGAGCTGGATGTTTCTGTTGATATCCTGGTAGCTCTGATGCAGAATCGCAATCCCTATATCAGGCGGCAGGCTGAATTAACTTGGTGTGGGCGAGAGTTTGAGAACACTTTGAAAGAAAGTTGTCAGGGCGTAGCGGCTGGCAGTAGCTTCAGACTTGGGGAGCTTTTAGTTGCCTCGAAATTGGTGCCGGAAGCAGACATTGCTGAGGCCCTTGTTGATTGTCGTCTTTACGAAATACCTTTAGGACGGGCCTTGTTGCAAACTGATGCTGTAGCCGCCGATGTGCTAGTTAAGGCCTTGCGCCTACAAGCTCTCATTCGGGACGAACAGATGGCCTTTGTCGATGCAATTGAAGATTTAGTGAAGGCGTGACTAACAGTTTATCTAGGGTGAATAATTTGAACAATACAGACAATAGTGGCACAGCGTGGGTTGAGAGTGCAATTCAACGTATTTGCTTAGACGAGAAGCTCCCCAGCATCACTGCTAGCTGGTTACCTGAAAGTAACGATCTTTTTGTTGCTCTATCAATTGTGTCTAAAGATGGTAAGCGTGTATCTAAGCTTTTTAGTCAGTATGAACTAGCCTCATGTTCTAACGATGTCGCGATACAAGCACAATTGCTCGAGCGAATCTCTCATTTGCTCAAGTTCTTGTATCCAGAGAAAAGAAGACAGAAGCAGTCGTAAACTCATTTCTCTTCATTAATGGGCACTCCCGGCGATGGCTACTTCGCTGCTCCAATTTGGTTATTTGTGTAGAGAGATTACTCGGTTGCTGTTTTTTTAGAAAACGGCGAAAGCCAGACACCGAAGGCTTTTTTGACAATATTGATGATTTAGTCACTGCTAGTATTGCATTGATAAAGAACGTTAGCTGAGACACGCAATTCGTATATATCGTGTTCTATGTAAATGTTCAGTGCACCACGGTGAGGATTAGATTGAGATGACAGTTTCTAAAGCAAAAACTACAAAAGCCAAGGCAGTTAAAACCACTACTAACAAAGCGGTTGCAACTGAGCCATCACCAGCCGCTGAGCACGTTGTCTCTACCGTTACTATCACCCCAGAAGCTACGACACCGGTAACGACTGCTCTAGCCGTAACTGCTCCGGTTGTTACTGCACCTGCTGTAACTGCTCCTGTGGTAACCGCTCTTGTTCCTGCTCCTGCCGTTACTGCTGTGGCGGTAGTGACACCTCAGCAAGTGGCTCAACGTGCTTATGAAATCTGGCAGAGTGTCTCCCATGAGCACGGTCATGATGTAGAGCATTGGTTGGCCGCTGAGAAAGAGCTCAAGCAAGCAGTTAAGCAATAACTTTCTTAGTTGCCAAAATTACAATTTAGCTGGGCACCGCCTTTCTGTGAAGGGTGATTATTTGACTGCGTACCGAACGTTCGGTAAGATGCAGGAAGTGGTCACCTTCATAGAGGTTCATTGTCATGTCGCGACAAACTATCGTACCGGAGCTGCTTGAGCTCTTTCGCAAGTTTGGCTACGACGGCGTCACTATTGCCCGCATTTCTGAAGCCACTGGCCTGGGTAAGGCTAGTCTCTATCATCATTTTCCCCAGGGCAAAGAGCAGATGGCCCGTGAGGTGCTGAGCTTCGTCGACCAGGCTGTTAATGACTACTTTGTTGCGCCCTTAAGAGCTGCTGGTAGTCCAAAACAAAGACTGACTAATATGGCTAAGGTGGTGGAAGAGTTCTATGACTGTGGCAACAAAAGTTGCTTGATTGAGGGTCTTACCCTGGGAGATGCCAACGAGCTTTTCCAGGAGTTGATTGGCGCATCCGTTGAGAGCTGGTTGCAAGCGCTTGCCGACTTGGGCGTTGAAGCGGGCTTGCCTAAGAAGATCGCCCGGGAAAGAGCCGAGAATATTGTCATTGCTATCCAGGGGGCCCTGGTGGTTTCACGTGCTCTGGGTAATCGCGGCCCCTTCAGGCGTATCATCCGCGACATTCCCTCTATGTTGCTTGGCAATTAGCGCCAGGGTTTCTTTTAATATTGCCTAGCTTGACAGTGTACCGATCGTTCTGGTATGTTGAAATTGTACCGAACGTTCGGTACGGAAGTTTTAAAAAGCATACGCTAAATGAGGAGTTACCATGAAGACAGCAGTTATCGTTTATTCAGACCCTAAGAACGGCAGTGAAGAGTCTCTCGGCCGAGTGTTTAATGCTCTTGCCGCCACCTATGATTTCAAACAACAGGGCGATGAGGTCACCCTTTTGTTTCAAGGGGCGGGTACGCGCTGGGTTGGGGAGTTGAGTCAGAAGGATCATCCAGCCCATGAACTATATGAATCTGTGCGCGATAAAGTTGCCGGTGTCTCTTGTGGATGCGCTGCTGTCTTTGG
>CALRJJ020000503.1:0-4528 GCA_943367505.1 Flavobacterium psychrophilum
GTACTGGGCCAAAGTCGCCATCGAGCAAAAAGCGCACTGCTCTCGTGGTGGCAGAAACCGGTGTCTTTAAATCGTGGGTAAGTGTGGCAACAAAATCTTCCCGTTGTTGCTGCAATAGAACATTGGCCGTGGTATTGGTAAACATCGCCACTAAACCGGTTACTTTGCCATCGTTGTCTTTGATAGGCCAGGCTAACCAGTCGAAGTAATTGCTCTCTGTCTCATTCTTTCTCGAAAGCTTGAGCGCTACTCCGCTATGCTTGCTGAACTGCCCGCTACTAAGAACTTCTTTGAATAAGGCTGGCTTGAGACCTGGAGCTACATCAAAAATCTGTTTTGTCACTATATCAGCTCGGTTGTCACCATCTACTAGCTCAATAAATTTGTCATTGCACTCAAGACAAACCATGTCTTTATCTAAGCTGATAATTCCCACCGGAGAATTCTCAAGAATAGATTTGGTTACCCGTCTTTCTGTTTCTAACTCGCGGATGGCGTCGGTGTGCTGACGCAAAGCAGTCTCTTTTGCTGATATGTAGCAATCGATAGCCAGACCCATATCAAAGAAAACCACTTTCATCAAAGCCGAAACCGCTTTACCAAGCTTCTCTTTATCGCCGTTGTATTTATCAATTACCTTAGGCAAGAACCAGGCCAATACTCGATTGTAAGCTCCGATATACCATTTCGGATCCAGGTCAATGCGGTGGTGAGTAGCACCGACGCGAAGACGATCATTGGCATAATCTGTGTCATAAGTGCCCTTCGTCAGGCGAATAAAATAGTCTTTTTGAGCGACTTGAGCGCGCTTTAGCACTTGCTCGTTAGGAAAATAGCTGCGAGTTTCTTCAAAAGTAAGGAAATGGGCATACATCGACTCAATCAATTCGTCGATATGGTCGGCAACCAAAACGTCGAGCTCAAGTTCTATCAATTCTTCATCACTGGCAGAAAACTCCAACCAGCGTTTGCGCAGCTCTACTTCCTCGGAGGTTAATGTTAAGGCTACTGCTTTATTAGACTGTTCTTTTCCCACCAAGCACTTCCTAAGGTTTTCGAGCGGTCTATAATTAGTTTTTTCCGGTAAATGATAATTATGGCTGAACAAACATCTGACGCAAGCGCTCCCTCAATAAATGTATTGTTGGTAGAAGACCACCAGTTGACAAGGCTAGGGCTAAAAGTTGCCCTGCACCGAACCAAAGATATTCACGTCATCGGTGAGGCCTCAAATGGTCAAGAAGCAGTCACCATGGCCGAAAAATTAAAACCAGACGTAATTTTGATGGATGTTGGCATGCCAGTTATGGATGGTATCCAAGCGGCCAGCCAAATAGTCAGCCGTGATCCTTCAATGAAAATCATCATGCTGACACAGCATGACAACGATGCTGACATCATGGCATCTCTGGCGGCAGGAGCCAGTGGATATTGCCTAAAAGATGTAGAGCCAGACAGGCTATACACCGCAATCCGCTCAGTTAGCACGGGCGATGTTTGGCTAGACTCAGCTGTCGCTAGCAGAGTGTTGAAGCACTACTCGGCCAATGCGGCCCTGGCGTCAGTGCCCCTAGACTCAGCACCTGCCGCAGTAAGCGGTAGCCAAGACAACTCAACTCACGAAAATAATTTTGCTGCGGCCCACTCGGTACACCGCTTCGACGAGCATGAGTCGACAGAAGACCATGAGAAAGGAACAGCCCATGGCATTGACCGACCAGCTCCCGAATCACTGTCACCTCGTGAGCTTGAAGTCATAAAGCTTATAGTTGATGGACTCTCTAACCAAGAAATTAGCGACAAGCTGGTTGTCTCTTTGGCCACAACTAAGACCCATGTACGAAATATACTGAATAAGCTGGCTGTTGACGACCGCACCCAAGCTGCCGTGCATGCCATGCGTCGTGGCTTGGTCTAGATTGGTCCAAGCTAACACTAATTGACGCTTGAGGTTTCAACCTCTTTAGCACCTTTCTCAGTCACTACAGTTTTGAACTTGACCACATCAACTGAGCATGGGGCACGGTTAACAACTTTTTCGGCAACGCTGCCTAAGAACATTCGGTCCATGCCAGTGCGGCCATGGGAGCCAATAACAATGAGATCGGCGTGCCATTCTGTGGCATCTTCGACAATTGTGTCACTAACATTGCCGTGCAGTACTTCACCAGTGACGTCGCCAAATAGAGATTGCAATTTAGCTACTGTGGCGTCAATCAACTCCTGACCGTGCTTTTTCAGTTTTTGTTCAGCTTCAATCATTAGCTCAACAGCCTGAGGAGCAATCATGCCGTACTGAAGCACAATTGGCTCGACCACATGAATTACTCGAAACTTAGTAGAGCCCGACCAGTGACGATTAACCACTGCATCAATCGCTAAGCGCGAACACCCAGAATCATCAATTGCAATAATTACTCGCATCATCGCCACCATATAAAGTTCACTGTATCTCACTGTCTTTCACGATCAGTCACACGTAATTGTGACAAGCATCTGGGGCCTAGGCATCGGCCGATAGAAGTATAACCATAATCAGACCCTGACACTAGTTCATCCCGCTGGGGGATATGGCCGAGCCCTACTTGAACGACAATAGAGGCTAGGGCTTGGAGAAAAATCTTTTCAAGCATTTTTTCGGGAGAACCATCATGTTGCACAAGAAATTAAGGCTGCTAGGCTATCTTCGCACTGGTGGCACTAGCCTAAATGCCGAAGAACAAAAGCAAAAAATCGAAGAATATTGCCGAGAGCATGAGCACAAGCTCGTCGGCTACAGCGCTGTGGACGAAGGCAAGCCCGGCCTAGGGCTGCACGACGCCGTGGAGGGCTTGAAAGCCTATGACGGCATTATCGCCACAGATCTCAATCGCTTCGTCAAACACTACGAAGATCGCCTTGTCGATTTGCGACCAATGATTCAAAAGATGTTGCACGAGGGCAAAACCTTGATTGCCATCAATGAGCAGTTTGAAACTCAAACGGCTCTAGGTCAACAAACGGCTTTAGACCTGCTGCAAGAATGGTCTGATCGCGAAAGTGTAGTTATGCCTCCGATACACGAGCATCAAGATATAAGCAACTATTAGACCGCCATCGGTTTAAGTCCGGTCTAGCTCAGCCTAATATCAGTTTTCAGCAAGATCAGCTGCATATAGCCGAGCAATCAGGTGCTCAACTAATGCTGTCAGCTCCATGACAAGTGGATGAGACGAGCAGCACAACTCTGGGGTGCCGTAGCGGATCCAGACGGCTGTATCTCCAACCTCAGACGCTTCGGCTTGGCAGACAAAGACAAGACAGTGGTCCAAAACATTGGCCAATGACGGAAACTCAGGCCGCTCGTCGGTCAATTTTGCTTCCATCAGCACTGCTAGCTGATTGCCCGCACTTATAGCACTCTGTTTCAATCGCAGAAGCACGCCGACATAACTTTGCACTTCAAAGTCGAGAATCTCTATAACTCTCTGCGGAGAAAGATTGGCGAAGCAATAGGTAAGAGGCTGGTCACCAGCGTCTAGCCTCTTACAAACACCTTGACAGTACCGACAACGGTCATCCATGTAGCACTAAAGTTTTGATCCCAATTAGATTTAGTTAGGTTAGATTTGGTTAGGTTAGCACTGACTGTCTTTTCATTTCACTCAACTCAGCCTGAAGCAGTGGCGACATTTGTCGCGGTGGCAAGAACAAGGTGCAGGCTGCAGCTACATCGCGAATGACATAATCTAAAGACTCACCGGTGCAAACTTTTCGACCTTGCTCGGTATCGCAGGTAGTGAGAACAATAAGAGTATCTTTTTCAGCCGCACCGGAAAGAGAAAAGAAGGTTTCTAATTCATAGAGCCTGCGCCCGACAACAGAAAAGCTCACTTTATCGGCCGCTAGCTCAGCAATTGGGTCTTCAGCAAGCTGACTGCGCACCGTGCTAATCAAGCTATCAATTGTCTTACTTCGGCCAGTACAAACAATCTCAGCCTTGCCTCCCACCGAAGTGGTCAACTCCACAAAAGCTCTAACGGTTTCAGAACAATAGGTCTCAGCGCTAACTAACAAAACACTGCGGTTCCAAAGCTGCATGGCATTCTGCACGACTAAAAGAGGCACAGGGCAAGTGTCAGCCACCCTTTGGCACAGGCTTGTATTGAGATAGCGACGCTGATGAATATTGCGTTGCCTGAATTTCGACTTATGACCCATGATCACGAGGTCGTGATTAGCTGCGCGACGAAGAATTAGATCAATAATGTTGCCTTCATCTATTTCGCAAACTGCCTCTAGTTCACTGTTGGCAATGCGACATTCAAAAGCATGCATAAGAGTCTCGGCGACAGATCTGAGTGTGGTCTCAATCGTCTGATAAGCCGCCATATAAGGACCACTGCCAATAATCCCAGGCAAATCTTGGCCCACAATCTCCCAAACTGATTGACTATCGACAACCGTATGGGCAGTTAACCGAGCTCCTTTAGACTTAGCAAGCGCCGCAGCCACATCAGCGGCAAATAGTGCTTCTTGCGAGCCATCT
>CALRJJ020000504.1:0-4526 GCA_943367505.1 Flavobacterium psychrophilum
CGGTCGCAACGCCGATTATTTGCGTTGGAAAGCCGGACAACTTAGAAAATAGAACTTGAGGTTGAGTAAATGAAAGACGGTTCGCCAGTTGAAAGCCCTGCCAAATCATGGGCGGCAGTGGTGATTGAAGCTCATAGCGATCAAGAAGACTTAGCTTCATGGCTGCTCATGCAATGTGGTGCTCAAGGTTGTGAAGTTGACCCGCTCAATGGCTCGCTGGTGCGCATCAAAGCTACTTTTGATTCTCCCCATTTGCCTGATGAAACTTGGGAGAAAATCAAAAGCTCCTTAGAAGAATACGGTTTGGCCGAAAGCCTTAAGTCGCTGAAACGCAAAGATGTGCTTGAAGAAGACTGGTTGGCTAAGTGGAAAGAAGGCTTTGAGCCATTTAGAGTGGGCACAAAGTTCCTCATTTGCCCTTCTTGGTATCTCGATGAGACCTTAGTCGATAAATTATCTCCGATTGAAAGTGAACTGTCTGAAGGCCGCTTCAAGATTTATATTGATCCAGGAATGGCTTTTGGCACTGGTCTTCATGCCACAACTCAGTTTTGTCTGCGGGCTATGGAATCTTTCCCACCTAAAGGTAAAGTTCTCGATGTTGGCACTGGCAGTGGCATCTTAGCTATTGCCGCTTTGATGTTGCAGCCCACTAGCGAAATCGTCGCTTGCGACACCGATGGCGTGGCCTGTGAGTATGCCCAGAAAGACTTTGAGTTAAATGGTGTGGATGGTCGCATTGAGTTAATCGAAGGCAGCACCGACGCTGTTGCCGGTCGCCGTTTTGACGTGCTGCTCTCTAATCTAACTTGTGAAGATATTGTTGCCCTTCTGCCTGATTACAGCGCCATGCTTAACCCTGAAGGAGTCGTGCTCTGTGCCGGCATTCTGGCCGAGCGGCTGCCTTTGCTGGAGAAGTCTCTGGTGGGTCACCCGTTGCGGATTATCCAGTCTGAGACCGTTGGTCAGTGGGTTGGCCTGGTTCTGCAGAAGGTTTAGGCTGTCTGGCAGGGTAGCAGTTTTAGGCTATAATGATTTCAGTGGTCGCCGGTTTTGCTGGCGGGTACCTTTGAACCCTGAAAATTAGCTATCTGAGATGATTCAACAGTGATTCTCTATTTTGTACATCTGTACATCTATGTTTCGGCATGGGGGCGTTCAGATTCGACAGGGTTATAGGGTCATGAGTTGCAGGTCGGGGAGCTTGATCCTTCGTTAACAAGTAAGCAAAAACACAGATGCAAATAATGTCATCAAATTCCCTAGCCGCAGCCTAGCTGCGGTTGCCTAACTTAACTTAGGCTCCTAGGACTCGAAGGCGACTTGACTACCCGTTGCCTTAGGGTAAGCCACGGTGGTTGCACTGAAGCAAAGTTAGTAGTTAGTAGCTTCAGCTAAGACATAATTACGATCCCGGTTGGCTGTTTGTGCCATCTTCAGCGGGCCGCAAGGTGAAAACTAAGCGGTAACTGGGGGAATAGCAGACTAAACTTGTAGATACTTATTTCTCGATGATTTTGGACGCGAGTGCAATTCTCGCCGCCTCCACCATTTTATGAATCAGTGATGAAACGTCTCAATAAGAAGAGCCTCGGCCTTAGGGTCGGGGCTTTTTGTTTGCGCTTTAGCATGATGTTGGCCAGTTTTGTGTGCTCCACCCTGTCATAGTTGGCTTAGTTGATGGTAATGGTTTGCAAAAGGAGAAAATAGCCGTGTTATTTCCAGATTCTCTAGGACTTATATATGCTCAATAGAAGCCAGCAAATAGTGGTTGCTCTAGCTGGCTTCACATATGTGAATTTGAGTTTCATCGTATCCCCTGCAGAAGGGAAAGACCTACAACCACATGCTGGGTTTGCACAATCATCCTATTGGAAAAATATACCAGGTAAACCACCCAAACCTTTCATGCTTCTGTGCAATCTGAACACCGACGTCAATTCCGACTTTCCTTTTGAAGTCATATTTTCGATACATTACCCACAACCGCAAAAAAATGGTCAGCCTACAAATTCAGCAGCGCTAGACAAAGTGACGCTAGCAATTGAAAATGATATTCTCTCCAGGAATATCGGAATTTGTGTTGCTCATGAGACCGGCTTAGGTTGTCGCGATATGGTGTGTTACATGGCAAGCCGCGAGAGTTCCAATAGTGTTTGTCGAAAAATGCCCGAAGGCTTTAAAGTATCGTTCAGGAGTCGCAGAGATTCAAATTGGTCTAGTTGGAAATACCTGAAGGAACGTTTTGAATACTAAGAAGGTTGTGTCCGTTCCTGAGGCTAGGCGCGTGACCGCCCAATGTGCACCCGCCGTCAATTACTTTATATGCGAACTACCGATGGTAAGGAGCAAAAGGCTGAGTTCGCTTCTAAGAACCAGTGACACCGCCCGGGAGAAAATCTACGCCTATATGGTCAAAAGCAGAATTACGCGAGCTTAGGCGAGCCATGCGTGAATCACTATTAGTTTTTGAAACAAAATTGTATGTCGTGTCTGATGGGCCGCCAGCACTTTCCTAACCTGAGAAACCTAGAGTTTTACCTGTAGCAAAACAGCCATTGAAGCCCATTCTCAAAAAATGATTAAGCTCGAACTTGAGCTTAGAAGCAGCATCTACTTTCTCTTAGGCGAAAAACGAATAAACAATTGCCAGCGCCAAGCCAACTTTGGGAAGTTCATATTTGTAGACAGCTGTCCAGCGTGTTTCTACTGTTGCAGAAAGTTCTTGCTGTAAAACGCACAATGACCGATGACCGTCTGCCACAGCTAGTAGCAACGAACTCTGATGCTCGGCAGTATTTGCGTAGCGTCGGATCGTGTTCAGAGTGATGAACTCATTTAGAGCGTTCATCAGTGCTTCGCTATCTGCGGCCTTCCTGCAGTCTCGTGCTGCGCTCTGAGCTAGTATGACTAGCGCCTCCTCTTTTGCCAGTAAACATCCAACACCAGAGCTAGAAATGGAAAGAAGTGTCAGTAAAGCAAACGCCCAAATTGGTCTATCTTCAGTTACTGGATTATGTTTTGCAAAGCCTCGGCGGAGTATGTTTGCTTGGTCTTTATCGCCGTTGCGCTCTGCTAAATATTGAATTATTGAAGTGCAAACATATGGTTCTTCATCTAGTAATGGTATGAGATCGACTGCTTGAGCAATTAGTCGTTTAGATTCTTGTTTTTTATTGTCGTCTTGAAGAATTGCCATTTGAGTAAGAACGTCAACGCATTTTGTAGTGGCACGATTCTTTTGATACAGCGACAGTGCTTTGTTGTGCCAGGAGATTGCCTCAGAATCTCGGTCTACTGGACCTTGCTGGCAGGTGAGGCCGAGGTAGAAATAACGACCAGCCATTTGAAGGCTTTGGCTACCGTAGACTGTTGCAACTGCGGCGTTCTTCAGGCGAATAGTGTTGGCATCTTCGTTTGTTGCTGAAGTGTGCCATGTCGCCATAGAACTGTAGCGACCGCTTTGCTTGTTGTCATTTAGATCTGGAGCGCTCTTGTAAATACGTTCGGCCAGTTCATATTGGCCGGCATTGCTCAAGAGGCATGCAAGAACCTTGGCACTGTTGTCGAAGGTACTTATCGCGTAAAAAGTTGAAAATATAAACAACGTCATGCAACTTGCAATCAAGTAACTGACTCGCATGTAAGACAAGAGGCCGTTTGCCTGAAGAAATCTTTGCCAATCTTTTTCGCGCGCGAACAGGAGCTGTTCTTTTTGGGCGCGCAGTTTGGAAAATCTAACAAGCACAACTATTATGCCCGCAATAGCTAAGTCTTGAAGACCAGCTTCGAAGCTGGCGCCGAATTGTTGTGCGCAAGCTAGTCGCTCGAACGCCTTAGTGAGCCAACTGAGGAGCCATAGGCTCAAGGTAATTGAAATCAGCCGTTGATTCGCTCGGGCTAGAAATTGAATTGGTCCGCTTAGTTGGATTTCAACGTATCGTCGCAATAACGAATGAAATTTTTTATTGGGTTCGTGAGGTTGGTATGACATGAATAGGCACATTGCCGTGAGTACTTGGTTCAACACCGATAAAATGTAACGGTTTCAGTGCCGCTCGCCTACACGGTTTACCCCACCATACTGCAGTTTTCGGCTGGTTATGTGCTGTCGCGATCTACCGGTTTTCCCGGTAAGAATTCTATCTCCATTTGCCGGGCAACTATGCGGCCATAAACTCCCATGCATGGCTCCATTTTCAGCTCTATTCCATGTTCGACTGGATTTAACTTGAGCCAATAAATTACATTCGTCCCATTGAATTCACTCAGCTCAAGTTCCTGGATGTCTTGGAGCTTGAACGTTACGACAACATGTTTGTTGGTTAGGAAATGAGATGAAATTGTTTCGTTGGTCGTGTGCCAAGTGTGAACTTTGAGCCAAGAAGTTCCGCTTCTGTCGAAATGGAGTTCGGTCACCTCCGCGTCGTGAAACAATGGCCAGTACTCAAACCAGTCAGTAAGCTGACTGGCTCCAGGTATGTTAGCTCTAATCCAATTATTGTTGTCCACTTCAAAGATCCGCG
>CALRJJ020000505.1:0-4513 GCA_943367505.1 Flavobacterium psychrophilum
CAAATTCAAGCACTTCTGCCAGACGGCCTGCCAAGCGGCTAGTGTAGCAATGAGAGCGAAATAGTGGAGAAAAAATGCAGTCGACAGAGCTAGGAGAGACGACAAAATCAGCCATGATTGCGGTGGTCGGAGCCGGCACCATGGGCTCATCAATAGTGGTGGCACTGTTGGCCGCTGGCTATAGCGTTTTGCTAAAAGAGACTGATCAGGCTTTTCTTGATAAAGGCATGGCCAATATCGACAGACTACTGAGTGGTCGTGTCAAGAAAGGTTTGGCACCTGAAGAAGCACAGCTGCAGCGCAGCCGCATTCAAGGTGTGCTTGATTTTGAACGCTTTGCTGAAGTTGATTTTGTCATTGAAGCTGCGCCAGAAAGTATTGATATTAAGAAGAACATTTTTGAGCAGCTTGATCAGTGGTGCAATGTTGATGCCATTCTTGCAACCAATACATCAAGCCTGTCTATTACTCAAATAGCCAATTTTGCCCGTCGTGCCGACAAAGTTGTTGGGCTCCATTTCTTCAACCCTGCTCACATCATGAAGCTAGTCGAAGTTATTCCTGGTTTGGAAACTTCACACGACACTGTTGCCCGCGCCCTTGAGCTCGCTCAATCTATGGGCAAGCTCGCTATCCGAGTAGAAGAATGTGCTTCTTTTCTTGTCAATCGCCTGCTCGGGCGCTATATGAATGAATCGCTCTTTGCCTTAGAGGGCGGAGCAGCCAGCGTTGAAGAGATAGATAAGGCTGTTTGTGACTACGTCATGCCTATTGGTCCTCTTGCCCTGCGCGATATGAACGGTGCCGATATTGGTCTGGCTGTTGCTAATTTCAATTATCAAGAGTATGGCGAGCGTTTTGCTGTGCCGTCTTTGCTGGGTCGGATGGTTGAGGCCAATATGCTTGGTCAAAAGACTATGGGTGGTTTCTACAGCTATGACAAAGAAACACGCAAGCGAGCCGGTGTGAACCCTGAATTACTCAAGTATTTAAGTGGATCCACTAGTAAGGCTGGCGAATTTAGCGCTGAGCGGCTCTTCTTGCCCATGATCAATGAATCTTTCTTAGCTATGCAAGAACGCATTTGTCAGCCCGAAGATCTTGATGCCGCCCTTATGGCTGGATTAGGGATGAGACGGGGGCCCCTTACTTTGGCCTCTGAAATTGGTTTGAAAGATTGTCTGGCTATGCTTGAAGCTGCTTTCAAGGCTGATGCCAGCGGCCGTGTGCAAGAGCGCTTTAGGCCAGCGCCTCTGTTGAAGCGCTTTGTTTGGGCCGGCCGTTCTTCGGTGCTTTAGAAAACACCTTAGTAATTTAGTAGTTGCCAGTAGCTAGGTGTGGCCCACGCCTAGGGGTATACTCAGCACGTGAAAGTTTCGCGAAAGCTTCGTGAGCAATTAGGCCTGTAACTCGTTTAAGAACAAATAGGGCAGCCTTATGGTGATTGCACAAATCTTAAAGCGCCGAGCCCTAGTGGTTTGCCTGGCACTAGTGCTGGTGCTTTTTGGTGTCAACGCTTTTGAAAAATTGCCCCTAGAGGCTTATCCCGACGTTGCAAATATGCAAGTGCGGGTAATTACTCAAGTGCCCGGAAAAGCCGCTGAAGAAGTAGAGCGGCTGGTGACGATTCCGATTGAAAAAGAGCTAAACGGCGTACCGCGCTCGGAACCACCCCGCTCAATTTCAATTTTTGGTCTCTCTGTTATCACGGTTGTATTTGAAGATGGGGTTGACCCTTATTCGGCTCGACAGCAAGTCCTAGAGCGTCTTACTCTGGCGGAAGTGCCGGCTGGGGTCAAGCCTGAACTTGATCCTAACGCTAGTCCTGTGGGTGAAATTTTTCGCTATACCGTAGAAGGTAAGCGCTACACCACAATGCGTCGCAAAGAAGAGCAAGATTGGCTTCTTAATCGCAAAATCAGAAGTGTGCCAGGCATAGTCGAGTGCACCGGATTTGGTGGCCCAACTAAAACTTATCAAGTTGAGCTTGATCCCGGTCGTCTGCAAGCGCTGGGTATTACCCAAGAGCAGGTTGCCGAAGCAATTGCTCGTTCAAACGGCTCTACTGGCGGCTCCTTCATCATTCAGAACGACCAGAACTTCATGGTGCGGGGCCTTGGTTTACTTAAAACCGTCGAAGATATCAGTGATGTCGTTGTCGCTGCCGATCGCGACGGTGTGCCTCTGCACGTGCATGATGTAGCCCAAGTTGCTATAGGTCCGGCTGTGCGTCGAGGCCAGGTGGGCTGTGACGATCGCGATGACGTGGTAGAAGGCATTGTCCTCATGCGTCGAGGTGAAAATCCAAGCACGGCCATTGCCAATTTGCGGGCCGTCTGGCCAGAGTTGCAGGCGGCCCTTCCTAGTGGGATGCATATAGTTCCACTTTATGATCGCACCGCCCTAGTTACAAAAACAGTCAATACCATCGGCCATAACGTTGCCGAAGGTGTTTTTCTGGTTGTCGCTTTATTGATGCTCTTTCTCTTTCAGGTACGAAGCGCAATTATTTGTGCCGCTGTCATTCCCTTGGCTCTGCTTACCGCTTTCATTCTTCTCAATGTCTTCAAAGTTCCGGCAAACTTACTCTCGATTGGGGCTATTGATTTTGGCATCATCGTTGATGGTGCAGTAATTATGGTCGAGAATATTGTTAGCAAGTTGGCTGAAGTTAACCATCGTCGTATTGCCGCCGGTTTGACTGGGCGGCCTGATTTGGCTGAGGTGATTAAAACTGTGGCTGCTGGCGCCCAAGAAGTGGCCAAGCCGATTTTGTTTTCTACCGCCATTATTTGTTTGACTTTCTTGCCCATCTTGTGTTTCGAGCGGGTTGAAGGCAAATTGTTTAGGCCGCTTGCTATCACCATGAACTTCAATTTGATTGGGGCTGTGCTTGTTACTATGACTTTAGTACCAGTACTCTGTGCCATCATCTATGCCTGGAAGCTCCCCAAAGAGCGCACTTCTCCCCTGATGCGCTTTGCCAAATTTGTATATCTTCCTACCCTGAAGCGCTGTTTGAAGATGCGAACGGTAGTGGCGCTGATGTGTGTGGCAATCTTTACCGGTAGTCTGCTTCTCACTCCGCTCATGGGTACTGAATTCTTGCCAGAGTTAGAAGAGGGCAATATTTGGATTCGTACCACAATCTTGCCTACCAGCGTCTCGCTCGATAAAGCTGTAGAACTAGCCCATGAGCTGCGCCGTATCATCAAGTCTTATCCTGAAGTTACAACAGTAGTGACTCAAATTGGTTCACCAGATGATGGTACCGATCCAAACCCCTATTCAACTATTGAAGTTCTCGTTGATCTTAAGGGCCAAGAAGAATGGCGCAAGGAGTTCAATAGCAAGGACGCCTTAGTTGAAAGTATGGAGAAGCAGCTGGTTACAAATTTACCGGGCTTACTCTTCAACTTCTCTCAGTATATTAAAGACAATATGGATGAAACCATTGGTGGTGTCAAAGGCGAGCTGGGCGTGAAAATTTACGGCTCAGATCTAGCTGTTTTGACAAAGCTTGGCAGTGAGGTAAAACAAGTTGTCTCGGCTGTGCCGGGTATGGTCGATGTCTCTGTGGATCAGCTCTTAGGGCAACCGCAACTGCAAATAGACATTGACCGACTCAAGGCCTCGCGCTATGGCATAAATACCAATGACATTTTGGATATTGTCGAGACCTCTATCGGTGGTAAATCAATCACGCACCTGTTAGATGGTGAGAAGCGCTTTGATGTGACCTTGCGCTATTCAACAGATTATCGCAACGAAGAATCTGATTTGAACAATATTCTTGTGCCCAGCCCATCGGGGCAGCGTATACCGCTTGTGCAATTGACGAAAATTACTCAAGCTCATGGTGCCAGCACGATATTGCGTGAGCGCAATGAGAGGCGCATTGCCGTTAAAGCCAATATCCGCGGCCGTGACTTAGGCTCAGCCGTAGAGCAAGCCCAGCGCGATGTGGCCACTAAAATTAAGTTGCCTGAAGGCTACCACATTGTCTGGGCAGGCCAGTTTGAGCGTGCCAAGCACGCCATGGGCCAACTTTCATTGGTAGTTCCGGTTACCTTAGGCTTAGTATTCCTGCTGCTTTATTCAGCTTTTGGCTCGGCCAGTTTGGCAGCTTTGATCATGCTTACAGTTCCTCTGGCGGCTTCTGGTGGCATACTTGCTCTGGTACTCAGTCACACCCACTTTAGTATTTCAGCCGGCGTGGGCTTTATCGCTTTGTTCGGCGTGGCTATCCAAAACGGTGTAATTCTCACATCGAAGATCCGCGATCTTGAGCAAAGCGGCATGGAGCCGGATCAAGCCGCTCTAGAAGGAGCGATTGTACGCATGCCCCCAGTGGCGATCGCTGCTATTGTGGCCTTCGCTGGTTTGCTTCCTGCTGCTCTATCAGACGGCATTGGTTCTCAAAGTCAGAGACCTTTCGCCATAGTTATTGTTGGCGGTCTGCTGCCAGCCACCGCTTTAACTTTGCTATTCTTGCCAGCGCTTTATCGCTGGT
>CALRJJ020000506.1:0-4500 GCA_943367505.1 Flavobacterium psychrophilum
TGTTGACATAGACATCAAGGCGGGCAAGGTGGAGCCCGGCACGTTTTTCAAGCACGGCAACCAGTTGCAACAGGCGGTTATAGTCCCAACCGTTCACCACTCGCCTTGGCGAGGGATTCGGTGTAGAGACCGTCAAAGCTTGCACTTCAAGCAAGAGACTGCGACTACCTTCGCCGCCGGCAATAACGGCTGTTCCCGAAGGAGCTTGCTTCTGTCCGACCTTAGAGAGTCGATCACCTAAGAACAGAGCGCTGGGATTATCAACTTCAGACAAGCCCTCTTCTGACATTGAAAATATAGCAAGCTCAGCTGTTGAGCCGAATCTATTTTTTACAGCCCGCAAAATTCTTAGCTGCCGGGTACGATCGCCTTCAAACTGAAGAACCACATCAACCATATGCTCCAAGACACGGGGCCCAGCAATAGTGCCTTCTTTGGTGACGTGACCAACCAAAATAGTAGCGATATTTTTGCGCTTAGCAGCATGAATGAGAAGCTGAGTTCCTTCTCTTACCTGACTAACAGAACCAGCGGCACTGGCAATTTCGGGGTGATATACCGATTGAATACTATCGACCACACATACGGCTGAATCACTGGCTAACATCATCTCAGCAGCATTTACAACGTTCTGCTCAGCAGCCACCAAGACATTGTCGGAAGTGACACCCAAACGTCCCGCCCGCAGACTCACTTGAGCCGCAGACTCTTCACCCGTGATGTAAAGAATCTGGTGATTGCGGGAAAGATTTTTTGCGACCTGCATAAGCAAAGTCGATTTGCCCACACCGGGATCTCCAGCAATAAGAATGACCGAACCAGGCATGAGGCCGCCGCCTAGAACTTCATCTAGGCCTGCCATACCGGTCTCAAGCCGACCAGATTCATCGGTATCGATTTGTGAGAGAGGCAAGGCTTTGTTGGCCTGAGCGGAAGAATTGCCACTAGCGCCATTGGAGCCAGCGGCAGCAGCAGTGACAGCCGAAAGTCTTGCAGCAAAACCTTTTTTAGCGCTCTCGTCTTCTGGCGCCAGCTCTTCTACAAAAGAATTCCAATTGCCACATTCTGTGCAACGCCCCATCGAGCGCGAACTCTGAAAGCCGCATTGCTGGCAAACCCAGCGCGATTTTCCCTTAGCCATGCCAGTCTAATCCCTCATTCTAAGCCCACATTTTAACGCTAATTAAAGGCTTCTACTCTATACTGACTGCTTGTTCGCCAAGACCTTAAAAGTTAGTGGAGGAATAAAGCATGTCAAGCGCTATTATCGCCAACCTAAGCTCAGCACTTCTCGTTGTTGCCGCTCAGACCGCCCTGTTGACAAGCGCCGGCGACCTCTCGCCCAAAATGGTTCCGCTACAAAAATATGGCGGTGACCCTCACGGTCCAGATCCACACGGCGACGATCCATCAGACGAACAGCATGACCCTGGTCTTCCAGCTAACCAAGATCGCAGCAAAGGCAAGGCGCCCAAAGACGTCTATGGCGGCCAGTATCCTAACGACCAGGCACCCTATTAGCTAATAACCTATGGTATTTCAATCACCCGGACCCATACTCTGCCAGCTAGGCCCGCTCACAGTGCGCTGGTATGGGGTGATGATTGCTGCAGGTTTTATGCTTGCCGTTTTTGCCGCAGTAAAAATGTGCAAGTCGCGCGGCCTTGATGGCGACAAGCTCATCAATCTTTCTCTCATCTGCTTTATTTCTGGCGTCCTAGGAGCCCGGCTTTACTATGCCGCCCTTAATCCCAGTTACTTTCTCATTCATCCAGGTGAGATTCTGGCAACATGGAAAGGTGGCTTGTCTATTCATGGTGGCCTAATTGGTGGCATCATTGCCGCTTTCATCTATCTAAAGAAAGAGAAACTTCCTCTGCTTGCTTACGCAGACACACTCTTCGCCTCTATCCCGCTGGCACAGGCGGTGGGGCGCTGGGGCAACTTTTTCAATTCAGAAGCCTTTGGCCATCCAGTTGACGACAATTTTTTCCTGAAACTGTTTATTCCGGTTGACTCAAGACCGATGGAATACCGTACTTTCAATTATTTCCACCCGACATTTCTCTACGAAAGTATTTGGAATCTTGGCCTCTTTTTCTTGCTTTATTTTGGCGTCGCTCCCAAAGCTAAGAAATATCCTGGAATGACAAGCTGTGCCTACCTTGCTGGTTATTCACTAGGACGCGTACTGATCGAGCCACTGCGGGTTGACAGCATTGCTAACTACATGAATATACCTATTCCGCTTTTGGTCAGCGCAGGTACAATGGGGATAGCCTTGTGCGTGATGCTGAGGATCTACCTGAAAAATGTCGGTAACAAAAGCTGATTACTTTTCACCCCTAGCAAAATTTTTGCTAACCCTCTCGGCGTGCTATACAAGCCTAATTGTCTCAGTCCTTAATGCTCCTCCAGCCCAAGCCGAAAAGGCGCTCAGGCTTACCCAGACGCACAATGTTATGGGCAATAGCGTGATGACATTCAACAGCAGAGGCATGCGGCTAGAAAATACCAGCGGCCTTAAATATATCGTTGTGGCCAAAGCACCAGATTGGCGTGTGACAGTTTTTCGCAACGACGATAAAAGCTACTGCAGCAAAAGCCTGAGTGACTTTGAGCAAGCGGGGCTTTTGTCTGGTTTCGTGCTGACAATTAGAGATCGCACTATAGTGAATAAACGCAATGACCAATACAGAGTTACCCCATTTGAATTTTCCGGTCAAAAACTAGTACGCATGACCGGCAAAGAAAAAATGCTCAAGTATCTACCACTGCCGCAGAATGTGCCTGAATTAGAACGGTTGGACTACGCAATTTTCAAACTACCAACCAACGGTGGCATAACGATTGGCTACCAGACCACACACGGAGGAAGAGACTACGTCACTGGCATGAGCAATGCTGGGCGCAGGCAGACCCATATTGAGACCTCAAAGATTGAAGAGGTAGATATTTCCCCAAACATTTTCAAAGCACCAACCGGTTATAAGCTGGCAAAGTCTGTTAGTGAAGTCGTAAGCTCGGCCAATACGCGGGCAGCAGATGCTGACTATCAGGAATTATTCGATAGCGCTGGCGGCAGCAGTGCCAGCCATAAGGGCAAAATAGCACCAACGACTAACACTGACAGCAATAACCACAAGAAAAATAGATAGGCAAATTCCAAGCCTAAAGCAAGGACAAAATTGCGCGCTATGAATGAGCTAAAAAACTTACTTACGGCTTGCCTTTTACTTAGTGCATGGCTTTCGCTTGGCCCCGGCGACCAAGCGTGGGGTGCGCAACTCAGACCAGGGGCAAAGTCCATTCAAGCTGTTCGCATCTATCAAACCCACTACTTTATGGGTACAGAACAGCTCACAGTTGCCCAAAATGCAATTCGCTTGGACAATACAGCCCAGCTGCGTTTTACCTTACTGGCTAAAGCACCTGACTGGAAGGTAACCATCTATCGCCCCGATGACAAAACCTATTTCACACAAGATTTGAAAGAATTCCAAGACACTGGAATCTTGTCAGACCTACTAATTGGCAGAAAAGAGCGGACAGTGGCAGACCGACCCATGAGAGCGTCAACCATGATGCTAAACGGCTTTAAAATTGAGCGACTAACTTCGCCCTGGACAACCATGAAATTTATCAAGCTTGATGGCATTGCCGCTCCCCAAACAGAAAAAATCCTCTATGCCACTTACAAACTTCCAACCAACGGCGGCATTCCACTAACATATATTGGCACTCATGGCCGAGTCGATTTCATTACCGGGATGAAAGACAAAGGCAGCAGAGAAACCAATCTTGATACCACCAAAATCGAAAGGGTTACAGTTGCAGCCAATTTCTTTACTCTGCCACCAGGACTAAAAAAGGCCGCTTCAATCAGAGATGTGGTATCTGGCCGCACCAACCGCACTCAAAGCGAAGCTGTTGACATAATGCTCGCAAAGTAGCCGCTCAAGCAAAACCAAACTTAGCCGAAAATTCCGGCTTCTAACTTGACCGATCTAATATCAAGACAATTGGACATCGGCGCACCAAGGGCAGAGAGCACTTCTTCGCCGCCTTCGATAAGGCCCGTTCCCATAAAGTGGCGACGCATGGTGCCATCAACTTGTGAGAGCACTAGCTCACGGCGTATGCCATTATTCATAGTGCTAAATTTAACGCAGGCTTCGTCGTTAAAGACGACTTCTTCAAATTCTTCAAAATCTTCAAACTGGCCCGTAGCTACAATTTCATCAGGTGGATAGAAGAGATACTGAGGAACAATAACCAGACTCTGAATCACGCCCTCAATATCGGCTAAGGCATCAAACACCATAACGTAATCGCGGGTCTTGGTTTTTGTCTCGGCACCAGGGCTGTCTAGGCGCATAGTCACTGATGATCCCGAAGAGCTGGCTAGCAGTTCGCCACTCATCAATTCGGCGGCGGGGTCATCTTTGACTTGCCGCCAGGTTAACTTGAACTGCTTGGTGCGCTCAAACTCGGTTTGAT
>CALRJJ020000507.1:0-4494 GCA_943367505.1 Flavobacterium psychrophilum
GATAGCGGCCAGCTCATCTTCAGCTTGAATTACAGCAAAGCTAGCTTTGCCGGTTTCTTTGTCGATTCTGTAATCTTTTAAGTAATCAATTAACTGTTCGCACAAGCTAGATGAAGGAGTGATTGGATACCAGGTCACTACAGTTACGCCAGCGAATAGTGAACCAAGAGCGCAGGCCGCGTTACCATCAATGATGATTTTGCCTTGGGTCTTGTCCATTGGTTCGACGAAGTAAGGATCTTCTTTCTTGAGGTTTTCGCGAGCCCACTCACGGCCGATTTTGACAGCGTTCAAGTTGAGGTCGATAGCTTTGGTCTTGCCTTCAAACTGTTTGCTGATGCTGTTTTCGATTTGACCATGGTCAATATTGAGCAATTCGGCGACGACACCAACATAAAGCATGTTCATCAGGAGCTTGCGCAATTTCAGATTTTCACTGGCTTTAGCAGCTAGTTCAGTGAAAGGCACTTGGTAGTGCAGTACGTCTTTGCGAATGGCATCTAGTTTTAGTTCAACTGGTGAAATACAAACAGCACCGGTAGAAAGACTTTTGACGTCATCGATGGCTGTTTGTGGATTCATCGCTACTAGAATTTCGATATCTGATTTTCTGGCGACATAACCGTTTTTATTGACGCGGATGGTGAACCAGGTTGGCAAGCCGGCAATGTTAGATGGGAAGAGGTTCTTCCCGCTAACCGGTATGCCCATCTGGAAGATGGAGCGCATCAATACGCTATTTGAAGATTGGCTTCCTGAGCCGTTTACTGTTGCAACCTGGATGGAGAAGTCGTTGACGACTCGTCCTTGCTCCAGTTTTTCTTTGCTATCGGCAGCTAGTGTTTTCACTGTGCGAATATCCTATTGGAAAACTCTGTGGGTTTACTTTACGTAGAACAGTCTATCAAGAGCCGCGCCGAAACTCCCTCAAATACCAAATTGCCTAAGCTTTCTATACGTTTTGAATTATTTTGGGATAGCTTTTTGAATTTAAGTTAAGAATGGCTGGCTCAGGTCACTGAAAAGTAAAACTGAATCAGGAAATCTGAATCAGTGAATCTGGGTCAGTGAATAGTCGGTGAATGCGTTTTAGTGAATGCGAGCGTCAACTAAGAAGGGGCCAGGGCTGTCGAACATCCTTCCCAGTGCTTCTTCTAGTTCACCCATGGTTTCAGCTTTCAGAGCTGGTATTTTCATGGCTTTAGCAATCTGTGAGTATTCAATCTCTGGGCAGTCCAGTGGGAATTGATGGTCGCAGTTCCCAAGGTGCAGTGTGAGGCTGTCGGAGCCACCATTGTTGACCACTACAAATTTGGTGTTGAGCACGTAGTGAGCCGCTGTCCACAGTGCTTGAGTGGCCTGTAAGAAAGATTGATCTGAGGTGACGCAGACTACAGGGTTGTCTGGAGCTGCCCACTGCGTGCCCAGGGCCGCACCCATAGCATAGCCATCAACGCCTGAATTTGAGGCGAAATAGGCAGAGCTGCCTTCCAGGCTCATCACTGTGGCTGGGTCTGTGAGGGTGCCGATTATGTCGGTGACGACAATGGAGCCACTAGTGCGGGCGCCGTCGACGCTGCGCAAGAGCCAGAAAAGCGAAATTGGGTCATGCTGTTTGGGATAGACGAGGTTCTCTTCTAACTTTTGGCGCTGACCCGATATATTTAGGGTTGTATCTCTTGCTCTATTTCGCGCTGCGTTCACCCAGTTGTTATCGGCGATCAGCTGAATTTCTGCTCGCAGTCGCGACAAAGATTCGGCAATATCGGCGGTGGCTGTGGCTATGCAAGGCAGTGATTTACCCGAAAGCGTCGGGTCGACATTAATTTGCAAGACAGAGGTGCGTGGTGAAATTAGTGAGGCCTGGTCTGCTGTTTCGGGCAGTCTAGTTTGCATGCCAAGGGCGAGAACAAGGTCGTGACCTCGAAGGCTTTCACGAGCACTGCTGATTTCTGTCGATAGCACTCCGGCGAACTGTGGATGCCTGTTGGGAAAATTTACCCCGGTTGGATTGGGTTCACTGTAGACAGGACAACCAATTACCTCTGCCAGCGTTGCCACTTCTTTGCGAGCTCTGTATTGACTCACTTCATTGCCAGCAACAATACAGGGACTTTTTGCTGAAACTAGAGTGCGAGCGCTTTTCTGGACAAAGTTGTTATCGGCAGCGCCAAGTGGACTGGTATGGGGAGGATTAATAACTGTGGTTTCGGCAACCTGATTCAAGATGTCAATTGGGATTGAGATTAAGACTGGCCCTTTGGGAGGCGAGAAGGCCTCGGTAAATGCGCGCCTGATTAAGCGCGGTATTTCACCGGCGCTGCGCGCTTCTGCTGACCATTTGCAAACTGGCTTACTGACACCTAAGACATCGAGCGATAGAGCGGGATCATCATTGAGAATTTGGGTGCTGAGCTGGTCGCAGATAATTATCATGGGCACATGAATGCGACTAGCGGTGTAAATGGCTGGCAGCGCTGTAACTAACCCTTGACCAGCTGATAGCAATAATACTGCTGCACGAGAGGAGGCTTGGGCGTAGCCAATGCTCATAAAAGCAGCGGCGAGTTCACTGGCGCAGTTGACTTGACGAAAACCTTTGACCTCAGAGAGTGCTTGAGTGATGGGTGAATTGCATGAGCGCGGCGCTACAAATATCTGGCTTGCTCCTTCGGTAAGGAGCTGTTGTAGCAATAAGTCGCAAGTAAGTTTGGTTGAGGATGTTGTCATTGCCTTCTCGATTGCCTAGAGATGATCAAGCTCCATTAATGGACAAGGAAATTGATAAAGCCAATCTCCAACATTATTGTCAAGGGAGAGCATCATTGACCTTCCCCAATTTCTCTCAGAGTAATAGATTTGACCACGAAAATCAGCCTGAAATTCGTCGCCTGCCAGAAAACTCTTAAAATTAAATCCGGGCTCAAGGCCTCTGAGATTGCCTTCCCATCCCCTTATCTTACGTATTTGTAGGGCGTAGGCCTGAGTTAAAATAGCTCTCCATAGGTTTTCAGGACCAATTCCAGCGTCTACCAGTTCGAGGATGCGCATGGTCTTGCCACCAATTTCGTAAATGCAATAGCCATTTTCTGTCCTAAGTAGATGCAGGCGCGGCCAAGAAAGCGTTGAATTTTCATGGAGAAATTGCTCTTTGGCTATTTTGTAATGCCAGTATTTGACTGAGCGTCTTATGGCAAAAGGCCGTCTTGAAAGCCACCGCTGGTGGTAGCGGTGTAAAATCTCAATATGTTGCTGACTTAGCTCATCAATTGTGAATGCTGGGCACAAATTACCTTTTGGTAAGCGCCATTGGGCCAAGGCTAAATCAATAGCAAAATCCAGGCTAGATAATTCTTGAAAACCATACTGCTCATAAAAATCTGAGCCAATGTCAGAGAACAGCACAATACCCGCGGCCCCAATGGCCTCGGCCCTTTCTATGAACTCTTCCATGAACTGGCCACCGAGGCCCTTTCCTCGAAACTTGCGTCGGGAGAACAAAGCGCCAATTCCTAAGAAGGGATAATTCTTGCCCCTTGAGCTAATCTCAATTTGATAGGCCTTGCAACCAACAGCGATTTCGCCGCCTTGTTTTAGGGCGAGAAACTTTAGATGGCGGCGTCCCCAGTCGTGGTTCCGCTGAAAAGTGTTGTACTGGTAATAATCTTCTTTTGTCAGACCGGCCGACCACAATTCATAGGTTTCGTGCAAGACCTGCAAAATCTCTGAATCGCGAATTTCGGACAATGTCATTGGCTAAATCACGGTATCTTAACTTGCAGTTAGTATTACAGTATTTGTTTAGTTTATGGTGTCTTCCCAAGAGTTTATGAGCCAGTCAGAATCTGATTTAACCAAAATCTATTTGGGCCACGTGATTTCGCCCTTATCCAGTACCGCTTATCTTGACTACGTTCAGGGCGCGCTGGTTGTAAATGGGCAGGGCACAATCATCGATGTTGCCCCCTGGCTGGAAATTCAGCATAAATACATCAGCGGCAATCATATAAATGATAGTAATGTCGAGATTGTTGATTTGGGCCAAAGGCTGATATTGCCTGGTCTAGTGGATTTACACCTGCATCTGCCCCAGGTTTCCCAGACAGGGCGCTCTGGCCAGCACCTGCTCGCTTGGCTCAATAAGTATATTTTCCCTGCTGAGGCTCGCTTTTCAGATACAAACCATGCGCGCAAAATAGCCAACTGGTTCTTCGATGAGTTGGCTGCCAACGGAACGACTCTGGCTGCTGTCTTTACTACTATTCATAAAGACGCCACTGATGCGGCTTTTGAAGTTGCCTTAGAGAAAGGCAGTCGGGTCATTATGGGCAAAGTGATGATGGATGCCAATTCTCCAGAAGCTTTGACCGAAGATACCGAGACTTCGCTAAGAGAATCGGAGGAGTTGGCGGTTAAATGGCACGGACAGGGAGATGGCCTCCTCCTTTATGCCTTCACTCCGCGTTTTGGCGTCACTTCCACGGCTGAACTCTT
>CALRJJ020000508.1:0-4487 GCA_943367505.1 Flavobacterium psychrophilum
TCTAACTAGTGATTGAATCTAACTAGTGATTCATCCAGGCTGATGGTGCGCACTTTTGGAAAAAAGCACCAACGTTATGATCGAAATCTTTGAAGAACTCTTTCCAGATAAGCCATCTTTCTTTCTGGCGCAGTCGGTTCACCATGCGAATGCGGGAACAGCCGTCTTCACGCTCTTCGTTTCTAAAAACGCGCGAGGCGTTGCGACCAGCCAAACTGTCATTCAACATCAAAGAGCGATAACCAGCAGAGGTTGAAACTCTCTCAGGCATTTCTACAGTAGTTCGGCTCTGACTTGTCAATTTGACCGAGATCAGAGAACTCTTACCCGCATTGGTACCGACGATCGGGTCGGATGCTCGCAAGATAGTTGGAGATGCCATTGCTATACCTCATGCATAGAAATAAGTTATGCAAGTCAGGGACGCCCTTTCAGAGCCACTTTTCAGCTCGCTGTTATTATCCCTGACAAGTGCCAATTGCACAATACATCTAGCCCCACCGGCGGTATTCAAGATGACTGGCAATTTCCACATGAACCCTTCGACGCCCAGACGGCGACAATGTTTCCGCAAGAGTTGCCAGTAAGTAATCGACGTCAAGAATTAATTTCAGGCACCTTAATACATATGCAAAAGAGAACCCATCAAAGCACCGCTTGGCAAGCGCATTGCTGCTGGTGGCATTTTCTTGCTGAACAAGTTGTACAAAATGAAGAACATCGAGCTGCGGAGAAACAGAAATCGAGATCTACCTCTATCCTTAGCTTTAGCGGAGAAATGGGTAAGATCTAAATATGGTATCCGGCGACAACAGCGACAAGAAAAATGAGGGGGAAGACGATCTTCTCTCGCAATTGCCTGGATATATACCCTTTAGCGCCCAACAGCAGCAGGCTGCCAACATTCAGCAAGGCTCTCAGTCAGGCTCTACGGCCGGCTCCCAGCCTGGGCATGCGCCGGCCAATTTCAGCCAACCATCGGCCCCTGTCAATCCATCCCACCCGCAGCAGCCAGCCGGTCCACCACCATCAAATAACCCGTGGTTTCCCAGTCAAGCAGCCACCAGCCAGCCACCTCCTGCCTATCCAGTTAGTGCCGGGTATGTAGGTCCAGCTGAGCCAATCGGACCTACTGGCATAGAACTGCCGAAGCTGCGGCCGCAAGACGACCCTAATTCATCCGAATACATACCGAAAACACCTGTTCTCAACGCCCCAGCGCCTGACCCATCCAGCCCCTGGATTCCGGTTCCTGAGCCAAAATGGGACTTGTTCGCTGAAGAAAAGCCACAGCCGAAGCGCCCACCACAAGAGCCCGAGAAAAAGCCTCTGCCTGCTGGGGGCAGTCAGGCAAACGCCATACCTTTCAACTCTTTGCCCATCGTCACCGGCGCTAGTTATGCTGATCTGCCCCTTGAGCCAGCCTGGCCGGGAGCTCAAGAAGCAGCGATGCAGAGCCAGAATGCCCAGAATTTTCAACAACAATACCCTCAGCAGGCACAGCAAGGCTTTGCCCAGGGTGCTTCCCAGCCCAGCACACAACCGAATTCACAAGCTGGCCAGCAGCAATTTATCCAGCAAGGCAACCAGCAAGTTAACCAGCAAGCGGGCCAATTTCAGCAACATCAACCAGGCCAGCCCTATCAGCAAATAGATCCTCAGCTGCAGCAGAATCAGCAGCCGGCCTGGCCCAACGCCAACCCTGGCAGAAATCAAAATCAGCAATACGAACAACCGCAGAGATCGCGCAGCAAGCTCTTTGGAGCCGCCCCTGACCAACTGAAAGAAGTGCCACCTCCCAGTGTTGGCCTGAGCTTCAGCAAAAATGACATTCTTGGCATTGCCACCTACAACCTCAATGTCACCAAAGATATTCTCAGCAATCCCCAAGGCTATTTTCAAAGCTTGCCACTCACCGGTGGCTATGGAGAACCGCTCCTCTACTTAGTTTTCACTTCGATTCTTAGCTCGCTTATGTTCGCAGTTTCGAAATTGAATCCACTGCTATTTTTCTGGGGCATGATTATCGCCTTTTTGTCAGTCACAGTAGGGGCAGTAATAACCGATTTAGCCTTCAAGCGCCTTGGTGGCAAAGGTGATTTAGAAGGAACTTTTCGTGTGCTGGCCTTCAGCAAAGCCACTTTTGTCTTTGCCTGGATTGCCCTAGGGCAGATATCTCTGGGCGCCATGCTAGCGACAATGGCAACTGGTTATATGTGCTACATCGGCTTAATGCGAGTGCAAGGCTTGTCACCAAAGAGCACCCTAATCATTGTCTCGGTCTTAAGTTTGCTCAGTATGTTATTCCGTATGTCTTGCCCCGGAATTTAGTTAGCTTTTTCTATCTGCGGCATCAGCGTTGCCGTAGTGCACTGCATTTAGTATCACCGCGAATAGTCTAGCTGGCTTCTTGTTTGCGATATTTGTAGTAGGCAGCACAAGTACCGTCGGCAGAAACCATTGTGGCGCCAAGAGGGCTATCCGGTTTGCAGCCTCTGCCAAAAGATGGGCAGTCAGTTGGTTTGCGCAGGCCACGCCAAATATCTTGGGAGAGGCAACCGGCAAATTCTTGCACGGCTTCGGCATTAGGAGAAAAGGCGCGGAAGGCATCGTAAGAGACAAACTCAGGCTTGAGACGAAGGCCGCTAAGAGGAATAGAACCAAGGCCGCGCCAGTCGCGCTCAGCTGACTCAAAGACTTCGTAAATTAGTGCCCGTGCTTCTGGGTTACCTGCTTTATTGGCACCACGGCGATACTGATTCTCTACACCATATTTGCCAGCCTCTAGCATTGTGAGGCATTTCAAAATTCCCTCTAGAACGTCTACTGGCTCAAAACCAGTCACCACCACTGGTATCTGAAACTGCTTACTCAATTGTTCATATTGATCAAAGCCAGTTAGGCTGCAAACCTGTCCAGGCCCCAATAGGCCTTGCACGACATTATCGACGCGACTAAAAATATCAGCGCAGACTGGGGTAACCTGGGCATGGTAGGAAAGCAAAAGAAAGTTAGTGATACCAAGTCTGCGTGCCTGCCAAACAGCAAGTGCATCCATCTGGGCTGCGGTCTCTAAACCAACGTTGAAGAACACTACTTTCTTATCGGCATTAGCCCGTGCTAGAGCAATGCAATCCATCGATGAATAAACAACCCGCACGTCAAAGCCGCTGGCTTTTACTTCCAGCAGATCGCAAGTTGAACCAGGTATGCGCAACAACTCTGCTGGGGCGCAAAATATGACGTCTGGCTCTTGGGCGATAGCAATGGCGCGATCAAAAATTCGCACTGGCACCGATGCCACTGGGCAGCCAGGCCCGTGGGCAATATTTAGTTCGGCGGGCAAAAGCTCAAGCAAGTTATTCTCAAGCAATACTTGGGTTTGGTCACCACAAACTTCCATTATTGTCCATGGACGCGTTAAAGTGGCAGCTATTTTGCGCACGAGACGCTCAAGCGTTTTCTCATCACGATAGTCATCTTGCGTGGGCGGAATCACACCGAACATTTAAGTATCGCCGTTTAAGTATAGACATTGAAGCCATCAACCAAGGGTAGATTACCCATAAATGGCAAGTACTAGTAGACATTTATACGGTTGTAACGAGTAGTTGCAAAGGCGCAACATACTGACAACTATTCCCGCGGCAGGGACAACTTCTGAGAAACCGGTGCCAGTCTATCCAAACCTTCGCGATCAGTCATTATGAGCAGTTTGTCACCAACAGCCAGGGTTTTTCCGGGAGCGGGGTTCCAGTCAGCCACACCCTCCTTCGACTCGTGACAAAGCACCGTTACTTCATAGTTATTACGCAGGTCATCGATGGTCTGTCCAACAATAATTGTATTGGGCTCAACAATTAGCTGAACGGCATTGATAATGGTGCCACCAAATTCGAATGAGTCGATAATATTGCCCGATATGGCCGCTTGAGCAAAAAGTCTTGCCGAACGCGCTGATGAGCTATAGGCACCTTCAATACCCATGAACTTCTCAACTTTCTTGGCCAATTTTTGGTCGAACATACGAATAACCACTCGAATGGTGGGATTGATTTCGCGCGCTGTCATGGCCGCTTCAAGATTGGCTAAATCATTATCAGTAACTGCAATGATTGCCTTGGCTTTAGCGACCGAAGCTTGTTCCAAAATTTTGGTGTCGCGAACATCGCCAATCAACACAGGCACTTCGTAGCCAGCCACCTCGCCGACGAAACGGGCATCAGGATTTGACTCAATCACCACAACGTCTTCAGAAAAGCGCTTGAGATGCTGCACTACCCTAATGCCGACATTACCGAGCCCGCAAACGACGACATGGCCTTCCATTGTCTCGGCGATCATTTTCTGCCACTCCTTAGAATAACGCTTGTGCTGAAAGAGAAGATTGCCGAGGTGCACAACCCCTTCAGCGATTGTCACCAAGCCCAAAATAGGCAACAAGAAAAATAATGGTGATAGGCGAATATCTTCAACATACTGCAATG